>NZ_JAMZBE010000015.1:0-41194 GCF_024158645.1 Halomonas sp. 707B3 | reverse complement strand
CTTTAAAATGCTGTCGCGCTCTTCACGGGCCACGACCACGCCCGAGCCATCCTGGCCCGCCCGCCAAATCACGCGGTCGCCGGTCACCAAGCCATCTAGATTGGCGCGTAGATGGCAGCGCACGGGCGTGCCGTCGGCGTCGCGCACCTCCAGGGTGCGACCGAAGTGGGCCATCACTCGCCCTGGCTGTTCGGGGCCGTATTCGCCTGCAGAGAGCTTTTCGGCATCTTTGGCATCACGTTTTTCGGCACGCTGGGCGCGTTCGGCTTGTATCTTCTCGACTCGCCACTGCTGCTGACGGCTTAATTTACGTTTGCTCATGACCACCTGATGATCGTTACAATAGAGGGCATTGTACCTACCTGGACGGTCCAATGTCCTGTGTGGGGTGCGGGTTAGCGCAATATAAGCGACACTTTTGTTTGATGCGCCGATACAAGGGCGACCCTGACCAAGGAATGAATGCAATGAGCGAGCAAAACGGCGCACCGCGTAGCGACCTATTGGTGTGGATTGATTTGGAAATGACCGGTCTTGAACCGGACAAAGAGCGCATTATCGAGGTGGCGACACTCATCACCGACGCGCAGTTGAATATCGTGGCAGAGGGCCCCGTGATCGCCGTCAAACAGCCCGATAGCCTCTTGGCCGGAATGGACGATTGGAACCAGAAAACCCACGGTGAATCTGGTCTAGTGGCGCGGGTGAAGGCAAGCACCATCGAGACGCAAGAAGCCGAGCGCCAAACTCTCGACTTTTTACGCCAGTACGTGGTGGCGGGCTCCTCGCCGATGTGCGGCAACAGTATTCATCAAGACCGCCGCTTCTTGGAGCGGGAAATGCCCGACTTGTGGGCGTTCTTTCACTATCGCAACTTGGATGTCTCGACCGTCAAAGAGTTGGCGAAGCGCTGGAACCCCGGTGCGCTGGTGGGCTTCAAAAAGCAGAATGCCCACTTGGCGATGGATGATATCAAGGAGTCGATTGCGGAGCTTGCCCATTACCGCAGCACGTTTTTGCGTATTGAAGGTGGTGGCGACGAAGAGGAGTAGCCCTCACGCCTGCGTTGCGATGCGCGCATCGCGCTTGTGGCGCTGCTCGTCGAGCGCCCAGGCAACGTGCTCTCGCACCAGGGCGCTAGGGTAAGCTCGGCGCGCCCACAACGCTGCCTCGACGTCATCGCTCCACGGGGCGTTGCCCAGCCCAACGGCAAGATTACGCAACCAGCGCTCATAGCCAATGCGGCGAATGGGGCTGCCTGCGGTTTTGTCCAAAAACTCCTCTTCGCCCCAGCTAAACAGCGCAATAAGCGATGCGCGGTCAAGGTCGTGGCGCGGGGAGAAGTCCTCTTCTTGGGTGATTTTTGTGAAGCGTGTGAACGGGCAGACAAGCTGACAGTCGTCGCAGCCATACACGCGATTGCCCATGGCGCGACGGTACTCTACGGGAATCGCGCCGTGCAGCTCAATGGTGAGATAAGAGATGCACTTGCGCGAATCGACGACCTTATCGTCTACGATAGCGCCCGTGGGGCAAGCGGTGCGGCAAGCGCTACAGCTGCCGCAATGCTCTTGCTCAAAAGGAGCATCGACAGGCAGCGGTAGGTCGGTATACAGCTCCCCAAGAAAGAACAGCGAGCCCGCTTTGGGATTCAGCAGCATGGCGTTTTTACCGAACCACCCTAAGCCTGCTTTTTGGGCAAGCGCACGCTCCATTACCGGGGCGGAGTCGACGAAGGCGCGAAAACCAAATTTTCCTACTTCTTGCTCTATGTGCTTTGCTAACTGCGCCAAGCGTTTGCGCATTAATTTATGATAATCACGGCCCAGAGCGTAGCGGGAGACATAGGCACGGTTGGGTTGACCAAGCACCTTGGCACTCTCTACTTCAGCGGGTAAATAGTCCATACGTACGCTGATGACCCGCTGAGTGCCGGGTTCTAGCTCTTCAGGACGCGTGCGTTTGGTGCCGTGCTTCGCCATAAAGCCCATCTCACCGTGGTAGCCTTTATCCAGCCAGCGGTTTAGGTGGGTCTCATGGGCCGCTAAGTCCGTGTCGGTAATACCGACCTGCTGAAAGCCCAGCTCTCGACCCCACTGCTTAATGAGTCCGGCAAGGTGATGGAGATATTCGTGAGTAAGGTGTTCACGAGATGGTGAAAAAGTCGTGGAACTTGGCATGGTCAGTCAACGGTGGTGCGTTAAGCGCGCTATGCTAACGCATTAGCCGCTGCCACAACATGCCGTGCGTGACTAAGCTGACACTGGCTGTGTTTAAGCGTTGATTTAGCACCCTATTAAGGAGTAATCGTGTCTACGTTGAGTACCTCTTCGCTACGCCCCCTTTATAAGGCGTCTCAAGTGCGCGAGCTGGATCGGCGCACCATTGCAGGCGGTATAGAGAGCTTTGCCCTGATGCAGCGAGCCGCCTCTAGCGCCTGGCACAGCTTTCGCTCCCGCTGGCCTCAGGCGCGCAGTGTTACGGTGCTTTGCGGCGGCGGTAATAACGGCGGCGATGGGCATGTATTGGCGGCGCTGGCCATGCAGTCGGGGCTTAAGGTGCAGCGCCTTTCCCTCAAGCCGCGAGACGCGCTTTCTGGCGACGTTGCCCGTGCCGCGGAGCTGGCAACGGCCGCCGGGGTAGGGTTTGAAGAGTGGCACCCGCACACTACGCTTGTCGGCGAGGTCATTGTCGATGCGTTGCTGGGTACCGGGCTTTCCGGCGAGGTCGAAGGCAGCATTAAGCAGGCCATTAAAGTGATAAATACGGCATCTCAGCCAGTGCTGGCGCTGGATATTCCGTCGGGCATTTCGGCAGATACCGGCGCGATGTTAGGCACAGCAGTGGAAGCCACCTGCACAGTAACCTTTATTGGCGACAAAATTGGTCTGCATACCGGTGATGCCCCGGCGTATACCGGCGATATCGATTTTCGCCCCCTGGGCGTCAAAGCCCAGGCATTTTTTGATATTCCGCCTACCGCTTGGCGGCTGGATGATGCGCTGCTAGGCGAGGCTTTCACTCCACGTTCTCGTACTAGCCATAAGGGCAGCTTGGGGCATGTGCTGGTGATGGGTGGTGCGCCGGGCTTTGGTGGCGCAGCGCTACTGGCTTCCCAGGCGGCTGCACGCTTGGGTGCCGGTAAGGTAACGTTGGCCACGGCACACGAACATATCACCGCAAGCCTAGTGCGCTGCCCAGAAGTCATGGCGCGGGCGGTGCGTGGTGGTGCTGATGCGGCAGATTTGCCTGCCTCAGCGGATGTGGTGGTGATAGGGCCTGGGCTTGGGCAAGAGTCCTGGGGGCAGGCGATGTTGCAAAGCGCGCTTCAGGCTTCCTCTCCGCTGGTGGTGGATGCCGATGCGCTCAATCTGTTGGCAAGTCGCTGGCCAGACCTCCGCCGGGATAACTGGATACTCACGCCTCATCCTGGTGAAGCAGCAAGGCTGCTGGGGTGCTCTGTGTCTGATATCCAAGCCGACCGGCCTGAGGCTGCCCGTGCATTGCAACGTGCTCGTGGCGGTATAGTGATTTTGAAAGGAGCAGGCAGCCTGATTGCCGGGCCAAGTGGGTTGGTGGTTTGTCCTTACGGGAATCCAGGCATGGCAAGTGGCGGTATGGGAGATGTATTAAGCGGTATGTTAGGCGCTTTGGTGGGGCAGTTTGATAGCCTGGAGCAGAGCGCATGGCTGGGCGTGATGGCACACGCTTTAGCGGGGGATGAAGCCGCTAAAGCAGCGGGAGAGCGTGGCCTGTTAGCAAGTGATCTGGCATCCTATGCACGAGTGTTAATTAACCCGTGAAGGCGGCCAACATGCAGGTGCAACTGAACGATGAAGTGGCCCACGTAGCCTTTGGCGAAGCGCTGGGCCAAGCGCTAAAAGGTCACGGGCTTGTTTATTTAGAAGGCGACTTAGGGGCAGGTAAAACGACCTTAACGCGCGGTATCCTACGCGCCTACGGCTATCAAGGTGCGGTGAAAAGCCCCACCTACACGCTGGTAGAGCCCTATGAGTTGGGAGAGCAGCGTATTTATCATCTTGATTTGTATCGCCTAGCAGACCCGGAAGAGCTGGAGTTCATCGGTGGACGCGATGTGCTGGCCGACGATGCGCTATGTCTGATTGAGTGGCCGAGCCGAGGGGAGGGCTGCTTACCCGCCCCGGATCTGCGTATTCAACTGAGCGTTGCTGAAACTGGACGCGTCGCGCTATTAAACGCCGGTAGTTCTCTTGGCGAAGATGTCATAGAGCAACTGGCGCGTCAGTGTGTCGGGATGCAACAGGAGTGTGGTGTGATTCAATGGATATGAAAAACCCACTGGCTCGTTTAATAGGTCAGTTAGCAACTGGCTGCGCGGTTTTATTGGTAGGTACCGCCACTCTGCAGGCGGCCACCGTTGAGAGCATGCGACTTTGGGCAGCACCCGATCATGCTCGCTTGGTGTTTGATCTTACCGCTGCCGCAGAGGCCAATGTGTTTTCATTAGAAAATCCGTCGCGCCTAGTAATTGATCTTGATGAGAGCCAGCTGAATACCGACGTATCAACACTGCCGCTAGATGGCAGTGCGATTGCGGAAGTGCGAACCGGCGTGCGGGATGGTGGTGGCCTGCGGGTCGTGCTTGAGTTGAATCGTGATATTGAGCCGCGCCACTTTACGCTACCGCCTAATGATCAGTATGGCCACCGTCTCGTGGTGGATTTGGAGTACCCTGGCGAAAGCGCTGTGGAGAACCCTATCGACCCTATTGAGGCGATGATTCGTGACCAGGAGATGCTGGCGCAGCGCTCGGCTCAGGCCCAGTTGCCCGGTGTGGAAGCTGACGTTTCTACACCTACGCCCGCGCAGCCTCCCGTCGAGGTTCAGCCCGCTCAGCCTCACCCGCAGCGTGACATAATTATTGCTGTTGATGCGGGGCACGGCGGCGAAGATCCCGGTGCGATTGGCCCATCGGGTTCTCGTGAAAAGGATGTGGTGTTGGATATCGCCCGACGGCTGGCTGCTGAGGTGAATCGAACCCAAGGCTTCAAGGCTGTGTTGATTCGTGACGGCGACTATTATTTGGGGTTACGCCAGCGTACTCAGCTTGCCCGCGAGCAGAAGGCTGACTTCTTTGTATCGGTACATGCCGATGCGTTTACCAGCCCAAGGCCCCAGGGTAGCTCGGTTTATGCGCTTTCTCAGCGGGGGGCAACGTCAGAAACGGCTCAGTGGCTGGCGGATAGCGAGAACCGCTCCGACTTGATTGGCGGCGTCGATGGCAGTTTGTCGCTGCGTGATAAAGACCAAGTATTGCGAGGGGTGCTGCTGGATCTCACCATGACGGCTACGCTCAACGACTCGCTCTCGATTGGCGGGCAGGTGCTTGAACAGCTTGGGCGCGTGAACCGGTTGCATAAATCGCGGGTAGAGCAGGCGGGCTTCATGGTGCTGAAATCGCCGGATATTCCCTCGCTACTGATTGAAGTGGGCTTTATCTCAAACCCAGATGAAGAGCGCCGCCTGCGCGACCCGGTGCATCAGCAAGGGCTAGCAACGGCCATTTTCAGTGGCTTGCGCGATCATTTTCAGCGTAACCCGCCCCCAGCGAGCCTGCTGGCGTGGCAGCGCGATAATCAGCGTAGCCCTACCGGAAACGAGTACCGCATTCAGTCCGGCGATACGCTATCGGCGATTGCGATTCGCCACGGCGTACCGGTGAACCAGCTAAAGCAAGCGAACGACCTGAATGGCGATGTTATCCGTGTGGGCCAAGTGCTGCGTATCCCCAATTCTTAAGCCGTTGTTTAAGCGTCTGGGCTAGAAAAGGGTGCTTAAGAAATCGTTTTGATGATTAGCTTCTGAGGTGTTGGTTGACTGAATTAAACTCGCTGTCTGGCCGTATTCATGTGCTCGACCCCCGCTTAGCGAACCAAATCGCGGCGGGCGAGGTGGTCGAGCGCCCCTCGTCAGTGACAAAAGAGCTGATTGAGAACGCCATTGATGCGGGCAGCCAGCGTATTGAAGTTGAGATCGAGCAGGGCGGTGCCCGGCTGATTAAAGTGCGCGATGATGGCATCGGCATTGGTGAGCAGGATTTGCCGCTGGCGCTGGCCCGCCATGCCACCAGCAAAATCAGCAGCCTGGAGGATCTCGAAGGCGTTAGTTCGCTGGGTTTCCGCGGCGAGGCACTAGCATCTATCAGCTCCGTCTCGCGCCTAGAGCTAGTCTCTAATGCTGACGAAGACCCCCGGCAGGGGTGGCGGGTAGTGGCGGAAGGCCGTGGTATGGAGGCCAGGGTAACGCCCGCGCCGCACCCCCGAGGCACCAGTGTTTCTGTGCGCGATCTGTTTTTTAATACGCCAGCGCGGCGCAAGTTCTTGCGCACTGAAAAGACCGAGTTTGCCCATGTGGAAGAGGCTTTTCGTCGTCAAGCGCTGTCGCGTTATGACATTGCCTGGGTGCTGCGCCACAATCAAAAAGTGGTGCACCAGCTGCCGCCGGGCAATACGCCCGCTGCGCGCGAGCGACGTATTGCCTCGCTGCTGGGCAAGAATTTTATCGAACACGCCCGCTATATCGAGCGCGAAGCAGGCGGCCTGCGTCTAAGCGGCTGGGTAGGTCTTCCAACCCACTCCCGCTCTCAAGCAGACCAACAGTACTTTTTCGTGAATGGCCGGGTCGTGCGTGACCGCTTAGTGGCGCATGCGGTGCGTCAAGCCTACCGGGACGTGTTGTATAACGGCCGTCATCCGGTCTTTGTGCTTTATCTTGAGCTTGACCCCGACGTGGTTGATGTCAACGTTCACCCCACCAAACATGAAGTGCGCTTCCGCGATGGGCGCATGGTGCACGATTTCCTCTACTCCAGCCTGCACCACTGCCTGGCGGCCTCCAAGCCCGCCGAGGAAGAGCCGGCGGCGTCAGACACTCAAGCCAATGAAGTGGTTGAGCCCACGGTGTCCACCGAGGTAGAGCAGCCTGAGCCGCGCTGGCAACAGCAGGGCATGCCGTTATCGGAAGGGCCGGAGCGGCACCCCGGCGCTGAGCGCGTGCGCCGTTTTATGCAGGGGTATCAGGCTCTTCATCCTGATCACGAAGAGACGCTGTTAACGCCTCAACCAAGCCCGCCCGGCCAGCGCCCAGCTGCTAACGAAGTGCGCGAAGCGCCGCTTGCTATGCCTGCCCACGATGCCACCGCCGCACCGCCGTTAGGCTTTGCACTAGGCCAGCTGCACGGCGTGTATATCCTGGCTCAAAACGCCCAGGGGTTGGTGTTGGTCGATATGCATGCGGCTCATGAGCGGATCGTATATGAACGCATGAAAAACCAACTGGCGGCGGCTAAAGGGATCGATACGCAGCCCCTGTTAGTGCCCGTATCGCTGGCGGCGAGTCGCAGCGAAGTGGCCACTGCAGAGAGCGAACGTGACGCTATTGCTCAGCTAGGTGTCGAGTTGGATGTGGCAGGCCCCGAGACGCTGCTGGTGCGCCAACTGCCCGCTCTGCTGGCTCAGGCCGACCCTGAAGCGCTGGTGCGTGAAATGCTTGAAGAGCTAGCTCGATTTGGCCGTACGCATCAGGTAGAAGCGCGTATTCATGAGTTGCTGTCTACCATGGCGTGCCATGGCAGCGTGCGTGCCAATCGTCGTTTAACGCTTGATGAAATGAATGCCCTGTTGCGCGATATGGAACGCACCGAACGCAGCGATCAGTGCAATCACGGTCGCCCCACCTGGACGCAAATGAGCATGAAAGCGCTCGACCGACTTTTTTTACGCGGCCAGTAATGATGCAGACAATTAACGGAGTGCGGTAAGCAGATGGCTGATACACGCCCCTGGGCGATTTTTTTGATGGGGCCTACTGCCGCTGGAAAAACTGATGCGGCGATAGCGCTCCACGAGCAGTTAGGTCATGAACTCATCAGCGTTGATTCCGCCATGGTCTACCGGGGTATGGATGTGGGCAGCGCCAAGCCAAGCGCTGAGGAGCTTGCGCGGGCACCCCATCGACTGATTGATATTCGCGACCCTGCCGACCCTTACTCCGCGGCAGATTTTCGTGAAGACGCCCTGCGGGAGATGCGGCAAATCAGCGCGGCTGGGAAAGTGCCGCTGCTAGTAGGCGGCACAATGCTTTACTTCAAACGCCTAGTGGAAGGCGTGGCGAACCTGCCCGCTGCGGACGCCGCTATCCGCGAACAGCTTGAAGCGAAGCGCCAAGCTGAAGGCTTAGCGGGCTTGCATCGCGCTCTGGCTGAGGTGGACCCGGCTTCGGCGGCGCGTATTCATCCTAATGACCCCCAACGGTTAATGCGGGCTTTGGAAGTGTTTTACGCCAGCGGTCGACCCATGAGCGAACTATGGGCCGAGCAGCAGCCGGAAACCTTTCCGTGGCGGGTGTTGTCGATAGCGCTAGCGCCTAATGATCGTAAGATACTTCATCAACGTATTGCCCAACGTTTTGAAACAATGTTGGGTGAGGGCTTGATAGATGAGGTGGCCGCCCTCAGAAAGCGTAATGATATTCATCTTGGCTTGCCATCGATGAAGAGTGTTGGCTACCGTCAAGTATGGGAGTATTTAGACGGCGCTTACGATCAGGGCGAGCTAGTCTCCAGAGGTGTCATTGCCACTCGGCAGCTAGCGAAGCGTCAGCTCACTTGGTTGCGTAGCTGGCCGTCACTTAACTGGATAGACTCGCAGCAGCCAGACGCATTGGATAAGCTTCTGAAATTCGTGCGTGAAAGCGGTGCTTAGCGTAAGATAGTGATTTCGTAAGCAAGTGTTTTCGAGTGGCCGGCTAGCGCTTTGACACACTAGGCCTTTCGGGCAACAAGATTGCGGCGTAGCACCAGTAGGGCACGCCATTTGATAACCAACCCCAACGACAGTTTTAGGGAGAGCAACATGTCCAAAGGGCAGTCCCTTCAAGACCCGTACCTGAACATTTTGCGCAAGGAGCGCATTCCGGTCTCTATTTTCCTGGTAAACGGCATTAAGCTGCAGGGCCAGATTGAATCGTTTGACCAGTTTGTCATCTTGTTGCGCAATACCGTCAGTCAGATGGTTTATAAACACGCTATTTCCACGGTGGTGCCTTCACGCAATGTGCGTTTGCCGGCACAAGACCCTTCAGCACCTGATGCTGAACTCTAACACCGCTGGATAGCAAGAGAGTCCACGAGGTATTGATTGTTTTTTGAACGCCCAGATGCCGGTGAAACGGCAGTACTTGTTCACGTAGATTTCTATGATGAGCAGGCGCGTGAAGACCCGGGTGAGTTCTTGGAGCTCGTGCGCTCTGCTGGCGCAGAGCCCGCGACATTGCTCACAGCCAGCCGACAGCGCCCTGATTCCCGTACGTTTATCGGGTCAGGAAAGCTGGAGGAGCTGCGGGCAATGCTCGCAGCTCATCACGCTGAACTGGTCATCTTCAACCATAGTTTAAGCCCCTCCCAGCAGCGTAATCTTGAGCAAGAACTCAAGTGCCGTGTGTTGGACCGTACCGGTCTGATACTCGATATTTTTGCGCAGCGGGCACGAACCCATGAAGGTAAGCTGCAGGTAGAGCTTGCCCAGCTCGAGTATATGTCCACACGCCTAATTCGCGGCTGGACACACCTTGAGCGCCAAAAAGGCGGCATTGGCCTGCGCGGTCCTGGCGAAACCCAGCTAGAGACTGACCGACGGCTGCTGCGCGGCCGCATTAAATCGATTCATAAACGGCTCGATAAAGTACGCAGCCAGCGCGAGCAGAACCGGCGTGCTCGGGCTCGGGCAGAGATCCACAGTGTTTCGCTGGTGGGTTATACCAACGCGGGTAAGTCGACGCTGTTTAACGCGTTGACCAGCGCTGAGGTTTATGCGGCTGATCAACTGTTTGCTACCCTGGATCCAACACTTCGCCGCCTTGAAATCGAAGACGTTGGCCCGGTGGTGATGGCCGATACTGTTGGTTTTATTCGCCACTTGCCTCACAAACTGGTTGAGGCATTTCAGGCCACTCTGCAGGAAGCGGCAGAGGCAACGCTGCTAGTGCATGTCATCGATGCAGCCGACCCTGATCGTGAGCTCAACGTTGAGCAAGTCGATAATGTACTCCAAGAGATCGGTGCTGACAGCGTACCGGTGCTTAAAGTCATGAATAAGATCGACAAGCTAGACAGCGCCCCGCGCATTGAGCGTGACGGCCATGGCGTGCCAGAGGTAGTTTGGCTGTCTGCTCAGCAGGGCCAAGGGCTTGATCTATTGCATGAAGCTTTGACCGAGCGCCTTGCCAATGACGTGATTGGTTTTTCGCTTACACTGTCACCAGAGCAGGGCAAGTTACGCGCTGGCTTGCATGAGCTTAACGCCGTACGCGAAGAGAGTTTTGATGAGCAAGGGCGCTCCGTGTTGGATGTGCGCTTGCCCAGGCGCGACTTTAACCAGTTGATGGCTCATCTGGGTGAGCGTGCCAATACCTATTTACCAGAAGCATTACGCGAATCTGACGAATGGTAGCCCATCAAGTACCTACTCCACAGTCATTGACTGTGGAGTTGTGGTACAAGATTGATATAGCAACAATATCAAAAGCACCCGGCCTTGCATAAGCACAAGGCAAAGTGCAGGTGAACACCTTAGTGGAGACGAAGTATGGCCTGGAATGAGCCCGGTGGTGGCAACCAGCACGACCCCTGGAGCGGTGGTGGTCGACGCGGTAACAGCGGCGGCGATCGCGGTGGGAGCAATGGTGGTGGCAATAACGGCAATAAAGGTGGCAACAATCAAGGGCCACCCGATCTTGACGAAGCGCTGAAAAAATTCCAAGACAAGCTGAACGGCATGCTTGGCGGCGGCAGTAAGAAAAGTGGCGGGGGCGGTAATGGTAAAAGCGGGGGCGGTAAACCTCGCAATTCCTTTGCGTTGCCGGGCCTCTTGATTATTGTTGCGCTGGCCATTTGGGGTGCCTCAGGCTTCTACTTGGTTGACCAGTCTGAGCGTGGGGTTGTACTGCGCTTTGGTGAGTACCAAGGCATTGTTGAGCCAGGCCTGCAGTGGAATCCACCGCTGATTGATGATGTGCGCATGGTAAACGTAACACGCGTTCGTTCCGTCTCTCAGACCCAGTCCATGCTGACTCGCGACGAGAACATCGTCGAAGTGGAAATCTCTGCGCAGTACCAAGTCGCCAACCCGCGTGACTTTGTACTTAACGTACGTGATCCCGCTCTCTCTATTGAGAATGCGCTGGATTCTGCACTGCGTCATGTGGTCGGTGGTACGGATATGA
The DNA here is from genome assembly GCF_024158645.1 of Halomonas sp. 707B3. Taxonomy (NCBI): domain Bacteria; kingdom Pseudomonadati; phylum Pseudomonadota; class Gammaproteobacteria; order Oceanospirillales; family Halomonadaceae; genus Halomonas; species Halomonas sp. 707B3. Next base: position 29,932 of record NZ_JAMZBE010000015.1, on the reverse strand, counting down.
TTGATATCCTGACCTCTGGTCGTGAGATTTTGGGTAGCTCGGTGGCGAGCCGTCTGCAAACATACTTAGATGCCTATGGTGCCGGTATTCGTCTGCAAACCATCAACATCGAATCAACATCTGCACCTGCACCGGTTATTGATGCCTTTGATGACGTTATTCGTGCTCGCGAAGATCGCCAGCGGACCATCAACGAAGGTATGGCTTATGCCAACGCGATCATCCCGGCTGCACAGGGCCAAGCCCAGCGTGTTGTAGAGCAGGGCCAGGGTTACCGGGAGTCGGTAGTCGCTGAAGCGCAAGGTCAAGCTAACCGTTTCAATGCGCTGTTAACTGAGTACCGTAATGCGCCAGAGATCATGCGTGAACGTATGTATCTGGATGCAATTGAAGAAGTGTTTGGTAGCACGCCCAAGGTGCTGTTGGATGTGAGCGAAAATGCTCCGCTGATGTACCTGCCGCTAGACCAGATGCGCGGTAACAGTGGTAGTAACAGCAGTTCAACGACTGATAGCAGTGGCGATAGCAGCAGCGATGCGATTGATCCGCGCGTGCTGGAGTCGCTGCGGGGCAGCCAAAGCAGCTCCTCATCGTCGTCTAGTAACAACCCTATCCGCAGGGAGGGCCGCTAAATGATTAATAATCGATCCCTGCTTATCGTAGGTGGCTTGGCCGCCGTGGCGTGGCTAGCAAGTAACAGCCTATACGTAGTGGATGAAACCGAACGTGCGGTGAAGCTGCGTTTTGGTGAAGTCATCGAAGAGAATATTCAGCCGGGCCTGCATGCCAAAATTCCGATTGCTCAGACAATTCGTAAATTTGACACGCGTTTGCTGACACTGGATACCGATACCAGCCGTTACCTGACCCTTGAGCAGAAAGCGGTAATCGTAGACTCCTACGTGAAGTGGCAAGTGATTAACCCTACTCGCTACTACGAAGCGACCGCAGGTGATGAGATGATGGCGATTCGCCTGATTCAGCCACGGGTCGATGAGAGTCTGCGTAACGAGTTTGGTCGCTTGAACCTTCAGGAAATCATTGCCGAGCGCCGTGATGACCTAATGACAGGCCCGACAGCAGAGCTTGACGAGCTGATGCGTGAAGAGCTCGGCGTGGCGATTCGCGATATCCGTATCAAGCGTATCGACCTGCCGGAAGATGTCTCTGCCGCTGTGTTCGAGCGTATGCGTTCAGAGCGGGAGCGTGAAGCCCGTGAGTGGCGCGCCCAGGGTCAAGAAGAAGCTGAGCGTATTCGTGCTAACGCCGATCGCCGCCGTCAGGTTCTGCTTGCTCAAGCTAACGAGCGCTCCGAAACCCTGCGTGGTGAAGGTGACGCCGAGGCAGCTGCGATCTTCTCCCAGGCTTACGGCCAGGATCAGGAGTTTTTCGCTTTCTGGCGCAGTCTAAACGCCTATCGTGAAAGCTTCTCTGGCGATGGCAACCTGCTGGTGCTTGAGCCGGATAGCGACTTCTTCCGCTACCTGCGTAGCGCAGTGCCTAATAGCGCTGAGTAATGGCGCGGAACCCCGTCAAGCGGTGTACTTGGCGGGGTTCATCTAGCGCATAAACGTGATAGACTTTATCTACCGGGCGTCGCCCGGTTTTTTTGTGGCCCTCGTTTCGTGAACGTTTCCACGCAGCGCCTTGTGAGGCTGTTGGTGGTGTCGTCAGAAGGGGCCTTCATCGTCTCGCAGGATTGTTCACATGACCATCGCTGACCGCTGGCTATTGCCCGACGGCATGGATGAGGTGCTGCCGCCTCAGGCAAGCCGCATGGAAGAGCTGCGCCGTGCGCTGCTTGATCTTTACCATTGCTGGGGCTACGACCAAGTAATGCCGCCGCCGGTGGAGTTTTTGGACTCCTTGCTGACAGGTACCGGCACAGACCTCGACCTTCAAACGTTCAAGCTTACCGACCAACTGACGGGCCGCATGATGGGCGCATCTGCCGATGTGACGCCTCAAGTTGCGCGTATGGACGCTCACTCCCTAAAACGCCAAGGCCCGGTGCGTCTGTGTTACTGCACCAATGTGCTGCGCGCAAAGGCCGACCAGCATCAGGGCGGCCGAAGCCCCGTACAGGTTGGTGTGGAGCTGTTTGGTCATGCAGGCTTAGAAGCTGACAGTGAAATTATCCATTTAGCACTGGCCAGCCTTCACGCGGCAGGGGCTGACGAGATTCACTTGGCGTTGGGGCATATTGGCATTTATCGCAGCCTAGTCGAGGCCGCTGCGCTTAGCGATGAGCAAGAGCGCGCGCTGTTTGAAGCACTGGCGTTAAAATCGCCGGGGCAGTTGGCAGAGCAAGTGAATGCTAGCGTCAGCGATCCCGTATTGGCGGATATGCTGATGGCGCTGGGCGAGTTGCACGGTGATGCCAGCGTGCTGGCAGAGGCCCGCGAGCGCTTTGCAGGTGCGCCTGCGCCTGTAACTGCAGCCCTCGACCAGCTAGAAGCGCTTTATAAAGGCGTTCTGGCGCGCTTTGATGTCTCGCTCTATTTTGATCTGGCAGAGCTGCGCGGCTATCAATACCACACCGGTATGATGTTCGCGGCTTACGTGCCGGGTTATGGCCATGCGCTGGCCAAAGGCGGGCGCTATGATGATACCGGGCGCGCGTTTGGCCGTGCACGGCCTGCCACCGGCTTCTCGATGGACCTGAAACAACTGGCATCGCTGGCGCTGGCTTCACCCAGCCGGGGTGCAATTTGGGCGCCTGCCCAAGAAGAAGAGTCGCTTAACGCTGCCATTGTGGCGCTGCGTGAGCAGGGTGAACGCGTAATTCAAGCGCTGCCTGGGCAGCGTACTGGGCCGGCGGAGCACAGCTGTGACCGCCGTCTTGAGTTTATCGATGGTCGTTGGCAGACAACGACCCTGACACAAGAGACGAGTGCATAATGGGTAAGAATGTCGTAGTCCTGGGTACCCAGTGGGGTGATGAAGGCAAAGGCAAAATTGTTGACCTGCTCACCGAATCAGCCTCAGCCGTGGTGCGCTTTCAAGGCGGTCACAATGCGGGCCACACACTAGTGATCGACGGTGAGAAAACCGTTCTTCACCTGATCCCTTCCGGCGTACTGCGCCCTGGCAAAACCTGCGTGATTGGTAACGGGGTAGTGCTCTCGCCGGAAGCGCTGATCAAAGAGATCCGCGAGCTGGAAGCGAAGGGCGTACCCGTGCGTGAGCGCCTGCGTCTCTCACCAGCGTGCCCGCTGATCCTGCCTTACCACGTGCGCCTAGACCAAGCGCGTGAGAAAGCTCGCGGCGTTGCCAAAATCGGTACTACTGGCCGTGGTATTGGCCCGGCGTACGAAGACAAAGTGGCTCGTCGTGGCTTGCGCTTGGGCGATATGCTGCACCGCGAGCGGTTTGCCTCCAAGCTGGGTGAAGTGCTCGACTATCACAACTTTGTACTGGTGAATTACCACGGTGAGCCGGCGGTAGACTTCCAGGAAGTGCTGGATAGCGCCATGCAAATGGCCGAAGAGCTGCGTCCGATGGTCAGCGATACGGTCAGTATGGTTCATGACCTGCGTAAAGCCGGTGAGAATATCCTGTTTGAAGGTGCTCAAGGCTCGCTGCTGGATATCGACCACGGTACCTACCCCTATGTGACCAGTTCGAACACCACCGCGGGTGGTACGGCGACTGGTTCTGGTGTCGGTCCGCTCTACCTGGACTACGTGCTGGGTATTACCAAAGCCTATACCACTCGTGTCGGCTCCGGCCCGTTCCCCACCGAGCTGTTTGACGATCACGGCCGTCACCTAGCTGAGCGTGGCCATGAGTTTGGTGCTACTACGGGCCGCCCGCGTCGCTGTGGCTGGTTTGATGCCGTTGCCTTGCGTCACGCGGTACAGATCAACTCGGTATCGGGTATCTGCCTGACCAAGCTGGACGTACTGGATGGCTTGGAAAATATCCGCGTGTGTGTCGGCTACCGCAGCAAAGATGGCGACGTGCTGGATAACCCGGTGGATTCCGAGGGCTACGAAGCGGTTGAGCCGCTTTACCACGATCTGCCGGGCTGGAAAGAATCCACCCTGGGTGCCAAGAAGGTAGAAGATCTGCCTGCTAACGCCCGCGCCTACATCAGCTTCCTGGAAGAGCAGGTAGGCACCAGCATTGATATTATTTCTACCGGTCCGGACCGAGTGGAAACCATCGTGCTGCGCAATCCGTTCGACAGTAAATAATACCGTGGCGGTGTAGCCGCCATAGCGCAAGCAGTTGTAGCTGGCATGAAAGGGGCGTTCCGACGCCCCTTTTGCATGGTTGCATTGAGTGGGTAGCTAAGCGTTAAAAATCGATGCCGCGACGTGCCTGCAGGCCGTTGTTGAAGGCGTGGCGTACCTCCTGCATTTCGGTCACTGTGTCTGCCATGGCGACCAACTCGCGATGAGCATTGCGCCCGGTGATAATGACCGTTTGCTCCCGAGGACGATTAAGCAGCGCGTGTTTAACGGTCTCGATATCTAAATAGCCAAATTTCAGCATGTAAGTGATTTCATCCAGCACCACCAAATAGGTGTCTGGATCGGCCAGCATTTTCTCAGCCTCTCGCCATACCTCTTGGCAGGCGGCGGTGTCTGCTTCACGGTTCTGGGTGTCCCAGGTAAAACCGGTCGCCATAATCGCAACGCTAAGGTTGGGGTCTTTCTCTAGCCGGTTACGCTCACCGCACTCCCATAAGCCTTTAATAAATTGCACCACGCCCACTTTGTATCCGTATCCCAGTGCACGCGTCACGGTTCCCCAGGCAGCAGTGGTTTTACCTTTTCCGTTGCCGGTGTTAACAAGCAGTAGTCCGCGCTGTTCGGTAGCGTTGGCCACTTTTTCATCCACCCGTGCCTTTAGCTTTTCCATTGACGCTTTGTGTCGGGCATCGCGATCGCTCATTGTCTCTCCTCGTTCATAGGCCTTTGGTTGATCTGTCAGCAGGTTACGCCAGCTGGGCGCAATTTAACATCGCTGAAAAACGTGCTTGTACAATTTTTACTGCATTTTTGTAACTGTTTTGCAGAATTCTTGTTCGGCTTTTGCTAAGAGAATTGGCCGGTTGGGTGCTTGCTGCTCTAGAATGGGGGGTCATGTCTTGTCAGGAACGTTGTCATGCCCTCATTTGATATTGTGTCAGAGTTCGATCAGCACGAAGCCGCCAATGCGGTTGACCAAGCAAACCGTGAAGTACAGTCACGGTTTGACTTTAAAGGCGTTGATGCCAGCTTCGCTCTAGAAGGCGATAAGGTACAGCTAGAGGCCGAGGTAGATTTCCAGCTCAAGCAAATGCTGGACGTGCTGCGTAATCGTCTGATTGCTCGCGGCATTGATGCCCGCTGCATGGACGTTAAAGACGCGGTGCTGTCTGGTGTGAAGGCGCGTCAGGAAGTAGAGCTCAAGCAGGGCCTCGACCAAGCAGAAGCCAAAGATGTGGTAAAGCGTATCAAAGGCAGTAAGTTGAAAGTACAGGCTCAGATTCAGGGCGAGAAGGTGCGCGTAACGGGTAAAAAGCGCGATGATTTGCAGAGTGTGATGGCACTACTGCGCGGTGAAGAGGGGCCTGATTTGCCGCTGCAGTTTGATAATTTCCGCGATTAACGATTATAAGAAATATTCATTGAGTAGCGCAGCGTTTGCGCTACTCGACTACTCAAAGCTTACAGGAGTTTCGCATTATGTCTGATCCGCAGCCGGTTTATTTAAGCGACTATCAGCCGCCCGCCTATCAAGTAACCCATACCGAGCTGACGTTTGATCTTGACCCCACCGCGACCCGTGTTAAAGCACGCCTTACCTTAGAGCGCCACGTCAGTGCCGAACAAACCGCGCCGCTGGTGCTGAACGGCGAGCATCTGACGCTACACGCGCTCGCGATCAACGGCCAAGCGCTCGCTGAGGCCGATTACCAGCTCACCGATGAGACGCTCACTATTCCCAATGTTCCGGCAGCCTTTACGCTGGAGAGCGAAGTAGAGATTTCCCCCAGCAGTAACACTGCCCTAGAAGGGCTTTATCAATCGAACGGCATGTACTGCACCCAGTGTGAAGCGGAAGGCTTTCGCCGCATCACCTATTACCCTGACCGCCCGGATGTCATGGCCACGTTTAAGGTCACCGTGATAGGTGATGCGCAGCGGGAGCCGGTTCTGTTAGCGAACGGTAACCCAGTTGATCAGGGCACCTTAGAGAGCGGCCGACACTTTGTGACCTGGGAAGATCCGCACCCCAAGCCCTGCTATCTTTTTGCGCTGGTGGCAGGCGATTTAACCAAGGTCGAAGATCACTTCACCACCATGAGTGGCCGTAACGTGACGTTACAGCTCTGGGTGGAGCAAGAGAATCTCGATAAGACCGACCACGCCATGGCCTCGCTAAAGCGGGCAATGACTTGGGATGAAGAGACCTACGGCCGCGAGTATGACTTAGATCTGTTTATGATCGTGGCGGTGAATGACTTCAATATGGGGGCGATGGAGAACAAAGGATTAAACATCTTTAACTCCGCTGCCGTGCTGACCCACCCCAATACCGCCACCGATGCGGCGTTTCAGAATGTCGAAGGCATTGTGGCCCACGAATACTTCCACAACTGGTCGGGGAATCGCGTTACCTGCCGCGACTGGTTCCAGCTTTCGCTAAAAGAGGGCTTTACGGTTTTCCGCGATCAGTGTTTCTCGGCAGATACCAACTCAGCCCCGGTCAAGCGCATCCAAGACGTCTCGTTTTTCCGCACCGCCCAGTTTGCCGAAGATGCGGGTCCTACAGCACACCCCATCCGTCCAGATCACTTCATTGAAATTACTAACTTCTACACCCTGACGATTTATGAAAAAGGGGCAGAAGTGGTGCGCATGCTGCGCAATTTGCTGGGCTGGGAAGCGTTTCGTCGTGGCTCAGATCTCTATTTCGAACGCTTTGACGGCCAAGCCGTCACGATTGAAGACTTTGTCGGCTGTATGGCCGAGGTGTCGGGCATTGATTTAGACCAATTTATGCACTGGTACTCCCAGGCAGGTACGCCGGAGATTGATGCCCACGGCGAATACGATTATGCCCACGCAGAGTACCATTTGACGCTGCGCCAGCGTACCCCCGCCACTCCCGGCCAGCCCGACAAGCAGCCGCTGCATATTCCTGTGCGCATGGGCTTAGTGGGCACAAAGTCCGGTCAGGATCTTACTCTGACGCTTGAAGGTGAAAAGCTGGGTAAGGACGCGGTCATTCACCTGACCGACGATGAGCAAACCTTTATTTTCACCGATGTGGCAGAGGCGCCGGTTCCATCGCTGCTGCGCGACTTCTCCGCCCCAGTAAAACTGCACTTCCCATACTCTCGCGAAGATTTGGCCTTCTTACTGACCCACGACAGCGATGGTTTTAACCGTTGGGACGCGGGGCAAAGGCTCGCACTGTTGGCGCTGGATGACTTGATCGCCGCCCACCGCAACGGGGTAGAGAAGGTCATGGATAGCCGGGTGGTAGAAGCCTTTAGAACGCTCCTGACTTCCTCCATGGATGACAAGGCGGTACTGGCTGAGATGCTAACGCTGCCATCGGAAGCCTACATCGCCGAGCAGCAGCCGATTGTCGATGTGGATGCGATTCACGCCGCGCGTGAGTTTGTGCGCCAATCCTTGGCCCAGGCGCTGCGTGATGAATTTATCGCCGTGTATAAAGAGAATGGCACTGATGAAGCTTATGCGCCGACGCCTGAACAAATTGCCCAGCGCAGTCTCAAAAACATAGCGCTATCTTACTTAATGTCCATTGAGGACGACGAGAGTGTGGCACTTTGTGAAGCGCAGTTTGCCGCTGATCATAATATGACGGATGTGCGCCATGCGTTGACACTGTTAGTACACAGCGACCGTGCTGATTTGGCTACCCCCGCGCTGAAAGCGTTTGGTGAAAAGTGGGCACACGACCCGCTTGTGATGGATCAGTGGTTTACGATTCAGGTATCGCGCCCTCAGCCGGACGTATTGGAGCGCGTACAGTACCTAATGCAGCACCCAGCGTTCTCCATCAAGAATCCCAACAAGGTGCGTGCGTTAGTAGGCGCCTTTGCGCAAAATCGGGTCAATTTCCATCGCTTGGATGGCAAAGGGTACGCGCTGTTGGCAGATGTGGTGATTGAGCTAAACCGCCTGAATCCAGAGATTGCCGCGCGGTTAATCACCCCCTTAACCCGCTGGCAGCGTTTTGATGAAGCGCGTCAGCAGTTAATGCGTGCGGAGCTAGAGCGGATCAAACAAGAACCGCTGTCGTCTAATGTATTTGAGGTCGTCGAGAAAGCGCTGGCATAAGGTGAAGCCAGCGAATTAACCATGGAGAGGGAAAGCGCCGGTGACAGATTCACAGCAGTGTTATTTACTGATTATTAACGGTAAGTCTGCCGGAAATCCGGCGCTACGCGAGGCCGTTGAAGCGCAGCGCAAGGCAGGGACGCCGATGATTGTTCGCGCTACTTGGGAAGGTGGCGATGCCGCCGAGTTTGCGGCCCAAGCCGTTGAACTAGGAGCTACCAGTGTGATCGCCTGTGGCGGCGATGGCACGGTAAACGAAGTGGTTAACGGGCTAATGCGCATCCCCCATGACCAACGGCCACCGTTGGGCGTGGTGCCGCTGGGCAGCGCCAATGATTTTGCCACGTCGGTAGGGCTACCACTTGAGCCAGAGCCTGCGCTAGCCGCCGCGGTTAGCCTGACGGCTGTACCTATTGATGTGGTGAGAATGACTGCTGAAGCTGATGGTGAGCAGGCGGTGAGTTACTACGTCAATATGACGACCGGCGGCTTTGGGGCGGAAATTACCTCTTCTACCCCTAAAACGCTGAAGCGCATGTTGGGCGGGGGGGCTTACTCACTCATGGGAGCGCTAAAGGCGTGGCGGCATCGCAGTTATCGCGGCACTCTTCACTGGGGTGACCATGAGCAGGCGGCTTCGCTACTGCTGCTTGCCCTGGGCAATGGGCGCCAATCTGGCGGTGGTCAGGTGCTGGCACCCCGCGCCAAGCTGGATGACGGGCGGTTGGATGTGCTTCTGGTGAAAGACTTCCATTCGGTCACTGAGCTTCCTGCGCTGCTAGGTGAGCTGCAGCAGTTCCCGGCGGAAGGGCGCTATGTGCGTTACTTCACTGCCAGTCAGCTAACCGTGACGACTCAGCCCGATGATGAACCCTGGCCACTGACCCTGGATGGTGAAGCCAAGCGCTACGAGCGGTTTAGTGTAGAGGTCGTTCCGCTGGCGCTGAAGGTGTTGCTGCCGGAAGGTTGTGCGCTGCTGTCTGCTAATGACCGCCACTGAACACTTATATACCCGCTAAGGAGCATCATTCGATGACTAGCCGATTTTGGATGCCCGCACTGGCCAGCATGGCGCTATTACTCAGTGCGTGTGGAGATAGCGAAGAGGAGTCAGAGGTCGCTCCTGAGGAGCGTCCGGCAACAACGAGCCAGCCAAGCGACACCACGGCTGCCAATGAGGCGCCTGCTGCTGAGTCCGCAGAGAATGAGTCTGATAGCCGCGATGAGGAAGAGGTGCCTTCGCCCACTCAAGTAGAGGATGAGATTGAGGCGCGTCAGGCGGCGGAAGAGTTAGAGCAAGCCGACGCGATGCGTGAAGAAGCGCCAGAGGCCAGTGCTTCAACGCCTAGCGAATCCCTGCAAGCCGATGAGGAAACCCTGGCAGCTGACCCGGACGAAGCATTAGACGAATCCAGTGCGATGCCGGGTGAAACGACCCGCTCAGATGTGGATGACGTGATTGCAGAAACCGAGCGTCGCTTTGAAGAGGCTCAGCGCCAGTTAGAGCAGCAGTTCCAAGAAATTGAGCAGCAGACTCCTGAACTGGCTCCCATGGAAAGCGACCCAATTGAGCCAAGCTGGGAGCGCGAGAGCCGCTTGCCTGATAGTTCTCAGTTAGAGGGAGAGCTAGAGGCCTCGGACGTTGATGCATTGATCGAAGATACCGAGCGCCAGTTTGAAGAGGCCCAGCAACGCCTTGAAGAGCAGTTCCAAGCGTTAGAGAGCGAGCGCCCAGCCAATGGTGCTACGTTGGAGGGCGACGAGAGGCTAAGCATCGAAGAGAGAGCTGAGGGAGGCACGGAAGAAAATACTGATGAAAGCATTGAACAGTCACCATAAAAAAGGCCCGCGATGGCGGGCCTTTATCCATTCAGCGCTGTTTAGGCAACGCGAATGTTGGAAGCCTGAAGGCCTTTTTTACCCTGAGTCACCTCGAAGCTGACTTTTTGACCATCTTGCAGGGTCTTAAAACCTTCAGCTTGAATTTCGGAGAAGTGGGCAAAGAGATCGTCACCGCCGTCATCGGGAGAGATGAAGCCGTAACCTTTGGTGTCGTTGAACCACTTGACAGTGCCAGTTGCCATCGTTCATATCCTTAACGTGCTTAATGATTGAGCAGGTGGCTCATTGCCTACCTACCAAATCCACTTTAGAAGCAAATAATCAGCACGTCCAGTAGTGACGTGGTTAAGATTTTTTATCACTCAGCGAGCCTGGCCCATGATGGAACTCAATCTTATTGATGCGCAGTTTATCCCTTTCGTTGTGGCAATTACGCTGCTATCGATAAGCCCAGGGGTAGACACGCTCTTGGTGATCCGTAATACAGCGCGAGGCGGGATTCGGGATGGGGTGGCCACTAGCGTAGCGATTTGCTGCGGCTTGTTTGTGCATGCCACCGTTTCTGCGTTAGGGATTTCGTTCATTCTGCTGCAGTCGGCTTGGGCGTTTAATATGCTGAAGCTGGCAGGGGCGGCATATCTGATTTGGCTGGGTATCACTAGTCTGCTGGCAGCTCGCCAGGGAACACCGCTGCCGGTGAAAGGTGTTATGAAAGAGTCCACGCCAGTGCCGTTTTGGCAGCCGATCAAAGAGGGGCTTCTTTCGAATGTGCTGAATCCTAAAACCGTGATTTTCTATATGGCGTTTTTGCCGCAATTTATCGCACCCACCGACCCTGCACTGCTGAAATCACTCTGGCTGGCAGGCGTACATTTTGTCATTGCTAATATCTGGCAGATCAGCGTGGTGCTGATGGTGGGAGGCGCCAGTAAGTGGCTTGCCAGCGCACGCTTTGCACAAACCTTGAATGCCGCCACTGGCGCGGTTTTGGTGGTGTTTGGCGTGCGTCTCGCGTTAGAACAACGCCCGGTGTAACCGGGCGTGATTGACTGGCGTTGAGTATCAGCGTTGCACTAACGCGCGGTCATAACGTACCGCCTGCTCGGTTTCGTTGAGCAGCGATACGCCTTCACTACTACCGCCGTTTGCCAAGCTTTCAAAAATGACTCGATAGCTCAGTACTGCTTGAACATAGTCACGGGTTTCGCGAAACGGGATGCTTTCCACGAACAGATCAAACGACTCCATGCTATTAGTGCCTAACCATTGATCAACTCGGCCAGGGCCAGCGTTATAAGCGGCAGTCGCCGCTAAGCGGTTGCCCTGATAGCGTTCTAACTTGTCGCGAAGGTAAGTGCTACCCAGGCGAATATTCAGCTCAGGCTCCAGTACGCCATAAGGCCCGGGGTCGTTAAGCCCCAACTGGCGGCTCACCTGCGCGGCAGTGCCTGGCATTAACTGCATTAAGCCACGTGCACCTGCGGGAGAGAGGGCAACCGGGTTATAGGCGCTTTCTCGGCGAGTGATTGCCATCAGCAGATAAGGGTCAACGCCGGTTTGATGACCCCAAGCCAAAAAGTCATCGCGGTAAGCGGGTGGAAAGCGCCACTCCAACGCATCCCACATCTCGCCAGCAATAGTGGTTTGTACTAGGCGGGCGTGCCACTGCTGATGGGCAGCGTAGTCGGCAAGCGCACGGGCTTGCTGGGGCGTTCCATGTTGGACGGCATGGAGCCACTCGCTATTCGCTAACCCGTCTTCGCCAATACGCAGCAGCGCCTCGGTACGCTGCACCACGGGTAGTTGTGCGGTCTGCTCGCGGGTTGCTTCATCGAAGTGATTGCGCTCGTGGTTAAGCCGGTAAGGCTGATTGATTTTATCGGCAGCGGCGAAGCCGTAGAAGCTGCGGTCAGTGGCCGCCTGTTGGTAGCGCGCTATGGCCGCGTCACGGTTGCCAAGCTGCTCGTTGGCCCGGCCTAGCCAGTACTGCCAGCGGCTGCTCTCTTGCTGGCTGGCAGGCATTTCAGCCACCCAGTGCATAACATCGGTCCACTGGCGGTCTGCTAGGGCGCGACGCACCCGCAGCTCTAACACTCGCTCGCTCTTTAAAGAGGGCAGGACACTATCGACCCAACCCAATGTGTCGGGCACATCGCGCACTAGCGCGTAGAACGCTAGCTCCTCTTCAATAGCCTGGTGGTATTGAGGCATTAGGTTTAAGCGTGATGCTATTTGCTGCCAAGCGGCAAAGGCGGCGGGGGTATCCTCTCTTGTGAAACGTTGCATAGCGGCCTGATAAAAAGCGGCAGTGGCCGCGCACTCTGGGCCTAAGCACGCTGGTGCAGAGGTGATGTTGCTCGAGTTAGCGTTAACCCTCTCTACCGTATCCAAAGCGGTTTGCCACTGGCCGCTTAGCAGTCCGCCTAAATAACTGCTTAGGCGCGCCTCACCCGCTTGCCAGGCCAGCATCTTACGCTCCCAGATGGCCGTGGCGTTGATAGTGCCATCAGCACGAAGACGGTTAAACAGTGTGTCGCAAGCGTCAGGCTGAGAGCTGCCTGCCCGCCACAGCGCTAAGCCCGCGCTGCGTGATTGTTCTGGCTCGCGGTCAAGTAGCGCGGTGTAGTAGTAGCACTGGCGCGCAGTGCCAGAAGGCTCGCCATCGGCGACGGTGAGCAGGTCGCCGTAGCGTCCCGCATGACCATATTTGGCAATCGCTTGACCACGCATCCACTCTGAGAGGGGGGAGTCGGCGTGCTGGTCAATAAATTGAAGCACTTGGCTGGCTGCGACGTTGGGGAGCTGGTTGCGTAAACGGTGATACTCTACATAGCCGCTGAGAATGTGCCCCTCAATGGCGCGCTCATCGATTTGCTGCCACTGTTGCTGGCGTGCGGCTTCGAGTGCATCACGCATGGCGTCATCGGAGGTCGCCCACGCACTTGTGGGTAGGCCGATGATAACCGCTGCGCACAGGGTGCGAAGGGTAGAACGAAATGGCGTGGCCTGCATGGCACTCCCTCTTGCTCGCTGGTAGGGTCAAAGGCGCAATAGTGAACTATGCGGATAAATAGTGTTCAGACAATCGTGACACTTGGAGGATTCAATTACGATGGCACGATTATCCACTTGGTGGTTATTTCGTCGACTGAAAACGCGCGCCTGGGCGATTAAACGTATTGCCCGTGCGCTGAAACTCTTTTTACCGATGACCCGCGATGTGCTGCGGGGAGACTTTAGGCCTATTCCTTGGTCCGCGTTCGGCACTATGGCGCTGGCCTTAGCGTATTTGGTGATGCCGTTTGATTTAATTCCAGACTTTCTAGTACTGCTTGGCGTCGTTGATGATGTATTGATTGTGGGTTGGTTGCTCAATCGCGTCGATGCACAGCTGGCCGACTACCGCGCCTGGAAATATGCTGCTGAGTCAAACACCGCTTCTTCGCATACACCTTCTTGAAATCCCTTCGCTTATCCCCATATTGAGTTCACCACCTTTTCCGCTCCTGCCGAAGGGCAGGGGCGCTAAGCACACGTGATCAATGAGGGCTAAGCGCATGACGACTGCGACCCACGAAGAAACTCTTGGCTTTCAAACGGAAGTTAAGCAGCTCCTGAACCTGATGATCCACTCCCTGTACTCCAACCGGGAGATTTTCTTACGCGAGTTGATTTCCAACGCTGCGGATGCCTGCGACAAACTGCGCTATGCCGCACTCGACAACGATGCCTTGTACGAAGGTGACAGCGAGCTGCGTATCGAAATCGAACATGATCGCGATGCCAACACCATTACCCTGCGGGATAACGGCATTGGCATGAACCGGGAAGACGTCATCGCCAACCTGGGGACGATTGCGCGCTCGGGCACGGCGGAGTTCTTGAAGCAGCTTTCCGGCGAGCAGCAAAAAGATGCCAAGCTGATTGGTCAGTTCGGTGTCGGTTTCTACTCTGGCTTTATTGTGGCCGACGAAGTATCGGTACGCACGCGTAAATCGGGAACGGCGGCTTCGGAAGGCGTTGAGTGGCGCTCGAAAGGCGAAGGTGAGTTTACCGTTGCCGATATTGAGCTGGATGTACACGGCACCGAAATTACCCTGCATCTCAAAGATGATGCGAAAGAGTTCGCCGACGACTATCGCCTGCAGAGCTTGGTGCGTAAGTACTCCGACCATATCGAAGTGCCGGTGCGTATGCCGAAGGTAGAAACGGCGAAGGATGACGACGGTAACGAGATCGAAGGTAGCGAAGTGACTACCTGGGAAACCGTTAACGAAGCCACCGCGCTATGGGCACGCCCGAAGAGTGAGGTGTCTGACGATGAGTACAAGGCGTTCTACAAGCACGTTGCCCATGACTTTAGCGACCCGCTCACCTGGAGCCACAACAAGGTTGAAGGAAAGTTAGAGTACACCAGCCTGCTGTATGTGCCTGGCCGCGCGCCGTTCGATATGTTTGACCGTGACGGCTCTCGTGGTGTGAAGCTTTATGTTCAGCGCGTCTTCATCATGGACGACGCCGAACAGTTCCTACCGCTCTACCTGCGCTTTATCAAAGGCGTACTGGATACCCGTGACCTGTCGCTGAACGTCTCCCGTGAGCTGCTACAGCAGGATCCCAAGGTCGATAAGATCAAAGGGGCGCTGACCAAGCGCGCGCTGGACATGCTCAAGAAGCTCTCTAAAGACAGCGAGCAGTATCAAACCTTCTGGAACACCTTCGGCAGCGTGCTGAAAGAGGGGCCGGGTGAAGACTTCGCCAACCGCGAGAAAGTTGCCGGACTACTGCGCTTTGCCTCCACGCATACCGACACGGCCGCCCAGGAGCACTCCCTGGCGGATTATGTCGAGCGCATGAAAGAGGGTCAGAAAAAGATCTACTACGTGGTAGCGGATAGCTTCAACGCAGCGAAAAACAGCCCGCACCTGGAAATCTTCCGTAAGAAAGGCATCGAGGTGCTGCTGCTCTCTGACCGTATCGATGAGTGGCTGATGAGCCATCTGACGGAGTTTGACGATAAGTCGTTTGCCGACGTGGCGAAAGGCGAGCTGGACCTGGGCGATGTCGAGGACGAAGCCGAGAAAAAAGCCCAGGAAGAGACTGCCAAGGCGAAAGAGGATCTCGTGAAGCGCGTCAAAGAGGCGCTGAGCGACGGTGTTCAAGAGGTGAAAATCACCCACCGCCTGACCGATTCACCCGCCTGTGTGGTACTGCCCGAGCACGAGATGGGCTACCAAATGCGCCGCATTATGGAAGCCGCAGGCCAGAAGCTGCCGGAGGTGAAGCCCATTCTGGAGCTTAACCCCAACCATGCGCTGGTAGCGCGTTTGGAAAGTGCTGAGGGCGACCTGTTCGGCCAGCTAGCCCACATTCTATTGGATCAGGCGATTATTGCAGAAGGCGGTCATCTGGATGATCCCGCTGCTTATGTGAAGCGTCTCAATAATGTGTTAACGGCGTAATGGATTAAGCTCGTTAATGGCGGCCCGCTTGGTTTACCAAGCGGGCCGCTTGTTTTGCTAAGGTAGTGCTTATAAAAATGGGTGGTATGCAGGTCCACCGTTACGCATAAGAACTTCAGGACATGGTTATGGCAGAGCAGCAAAGTAACGTTGCGGTGCTGGGAGGCGGTAGTTTTGGCACCGCGCTGGCCAGTATCGCTGCTGATAACGGCGCCAATGTGCGCCAGTGGATGCGTGATGAAGCGCTCGTCGCGCAGATCAACCAAGAGCACCGCAACGGGCGCTATCTACCCGACTATGCGATCAATCCGGCAGTCACAGCGTCCACTGACTTAAAGACGGTGCTAACCGGCGCTGAGCTGGTGCTGATTGCCATCCCGTCGAAAGCCTTTCGCAGCGTGGTGCAGGCGGCTAAGCCTTGGCTCACGCCTGAGCAAATCTTGGTCAGCACTACCAAAGGCATTGAGCAAGATAGCTTTATGCTAATGAGCCAGGTGCTGGAGCAGGAGACCGGCTTTCCGCATATTGGCGTGATTGCCGGGCCCAACTTAGCCTCGGAAATTGCCGACAAGCAGCTGACCGCCACAGTCATTGCCAGTGCTGATGCGCTCACTCGAACACGGGTTCAGCAGGCGCTAGGCTGCCGCTACTTTCGCGTATATGCCAGTAACGACCGCCATGGCGTTGAGCTGGGCGGAGCGCTGAAAAATATTTATGCCATTGCCGCAGGTATGGCAGCGGCGTTAGGAATGGGTGAGAACACCCGTAGCATGCTGATGACTCGGGCGCTGGCCGAGATGAGTCGTTTTGCCGTTGCCCAAGGGGCGAACCCGATGACGTTTTTGGGGTTGGCGGGAGTGGGTGATTTGATTGTTACCTGCTCTTCTAACCTGTCGCGCAATTACCGAGTCGGCTACGCACTTGGGGAGGGGCGGAATTTAGAAGAAGCGGTGGAAGCCCTTGGGCAAGTGGCTGAAGGGGTTAATACGGTGAAGCTCGTTTGTGCCAAAGCCCGCGAGATGGGCGTTTATATGCCGTTGGCCGAAGGTTTAAACCGTGTGCTCTTCGATGGGGTGCCGGCACAAGAAATGGCGAGTACGCTCATGATGGGAGAGCAGAGCAGCGATGTGGAATTTATCCTGCCCCGGGAAGCGGTTCAGCAGGCGCATCGCGAGCAGGCCCACCAGGACCAACACAACAGCGGAGGTTGCCATGAATAGCGGTATGAATAGCGTATTGATTATGCGCCATGGCGAAGCCGCCCCCGGCTTTCCTGACCACGCCCGACCACTCACGCCCCGCGGCGAGCGCGAGGCAGATACCATGGCCCGCTGGCTGGCATCGCGCGTTGAGCAGGGCGAGCTGGCGCTGCCAATGCTCTACGCAAGCCCCTATGTGCGCGCTCAGCAAACCGCCCAGCGGATTAGCGATGCCTTGGGCGCGCCGCTTAACACGCTGTCGTTTATTACCCCGGAAGACCCGCCGAGCGATGTGAGCGAGTGGTTGCTCACTCATCGTGATGACGCGCCGATTATGCTGGTCAGCCACATGCCCTTGGTGGGCGACTTGGCTGGCTTGTTGGTCGAAGGCACGCCAAGTCAGGGCGTGGGCTTTCCCACCGCTGCCATCGCAGAGCTAGAGGCCGACGTCTGGGCGGCGGGCTGCGCGCAGCTTAAGCGCTTTACCCAGCCTAGCCAGCTGTCCTAATCATAAAACTGAGTCATAAAAATCAGCCATAAAAAAGCGGCTGCCGAAGCAGCCGCTTGTGGTCTATCACCGCACCTATGCGCGTTTTCTATAACAGCGCATCCAGCTTCTCTTTCAGCAAGCCGTTGACCTGCTGCGGGTTGGCGGTACCGCGTGATGCCTTCATCACCTGACCCACAAAGTAGCCAATCATCTTGCCACGCTTCTCCGGCTCGGAATCACGGTACTGAGCCACCTGTGCCGGGCTTTCGGCAATGACTTGATCGATCATCGCTTCAATCGCGCCGGTGTCGGTCACCTGCTTTAAGCCTTTGGCTTCGATGACGGCATCCGCGCTCTCGCCCTGGCCATTCCATAGCGCTTGGAACACTTGCTTAGCGGCTTTACCGTTAATGGTGTCATCCAGCACACGGCTGATGAGTTCGCCAAGCTGTTGGGCTGACACTGGGCTGTTTTGAATGCTCAGATTCTCGCGGTTCAGCGCGCCGGAAAGCTCGCCCTGTACCCAGTTGGCCGCCTGCTTGGCGTCGCCGCATACCCGGTGTACTTCTTCGAAAAACTCCGCCATTTCACGACTGGCTGATAGCACGTTAGCGTCGTAAGCCGACAGGCCCAGCTCATTCTGGAAGCGGGCACGCTTATCGGCGGGCAGCTCCGGCAGTTGGCTGCGCAGGTGATCCAGGTAGGCTTGATCCAGCACCACCGGCAGCAGGTCGGGGCAGGGGAAGTAGCGGTAGTCGTTCGCCTCTTCCTTGGTGCGCATGCTGCGGGTTTCGTCGCGCTCTGGATCAAACAGGCGGGTCTCTTGCACCACTTTGCCGCCGTCTTCAATCAGTTCAATCTGACGTTCGACTTCAAACGCAATGGCGCGCTCCACAAAGCGGAACGAGTTGACGTTTTTAATTTCTGCACGAGTCCCAAACGCTTCTTGCCCTTTAGGGCGCACCGACACGTTGACGTCGCAACGCATCGAGCCTTCGGCCATGTTGCCGTCGGAAATGCCCAGATAGGTGACGATGGAGTGAATCGCTTTGAGATAGGCGGCCGCTTCTTTCGCACTGCGCATATCTGGCTCTGAAACGATCTCTAACAGCGGCGTGCCTGCCCGGTTCAAGTCGATGCCGGTCATACCGTGGAAGTCTTCGTGCAGCGACTTGCCTGCGTCCTCTTCCAGGTGGGCGTGGTGGATGCGAATCCGTTTGGTGGTGTCATCATCCAGGGTAATCTCAACGTCACCAGCACCCACAATGGGGTGGTACATCTGGCTGGTTTGGTAACCCTTGGGAAGATCCGGGTAGAAGTAGTTTTTGCGGTCAAACACCGAGACTTCAGGAATCTCAGCGTGGACGGCGAGGCCAAACTGCACGGCCATGGCCACGGCCTGCTCATTCAGTACTGGCAGGACGCCCGGCAGGCCCAAATCAACGGCGCAGGCCTGGGTGTTCGGCTCGGCACCAAACGCGGTGGAGGCACCGGAAAAAATCTTAGAGCGCGTTGCGAGCTGAACGTGAACTTCCAGCCCAATCACGGTTTCCCATTGCATTAGGCGTTCTCCTCGGCAAAGGCAGGCAGTTGAAGATGCCAGTCAGTGGCTTGCTGGAACTGGTGCGCAACGTTAAGCAACTGCGCTTCGGCAAAGTGGGTGCCCAATATCTGTAAGCCTACCGGGCGACCGCCCGCAAAGCCTGCGGGAACGCTGATGCCAGGAATACCCGCCAGGTTAACGGCGATGGTGTAGATATCTTGCAGGTACATGGAGACCGGGTCTTTATTCGCGCCCAGGTCGAAGGCAGGCGTGGGGGAGGCTGGGCCCATCAGTACATCGACATCTTCAAAGGCGTCGAGGAAATCCTGGCGAATCAGGCGGCGAACCTTCTGCGCTTTGGTGTAGTAGGCGTCAAAGAAGCCCTCCGATAGCGTGTGGGTGCCGATCAGAATGCGGCGCTTCACCTCTTCACCGAACCCTTCCGCCCGCGAGCGGGTGTAGAGATCGATCAGGTCCGTAGGAGCATCGCAGCGATGGCCAAAACGTACGCCGTCGAAGCGCGATAGGTTCGAAGAAGCCTCGGCAGGGGCGATGACGTAGTAAGCCGGAATCGCGTAGTGGGTATGCGGCAGGCTGACTTCGCGCACCGTGGCGCCCAGCGACTCATACACTTTCACCGCGTCACGAACGGCTTTTTCAACTTCAGGGTCTAAGCCGTCGCCAAAATACTCTTTAGGTAGGCCGATTTTGAGGCCAGAGAGCGGAGCATTCAGTGTCTCGGTGTAGTCCGGCACGCCGCGGGCCACGCTGGTGGAATCACGAACATCATGACCGGCAATCACGTTCAGTAGGTGCGCGCAGTCTTCAGCGGTGCGCGCCATGGGGCCTGCCTGGTCGAGGCTGGAGGCGTAGGCGATCATGCCGTAACGGGAAACCCGCCCGTAGGTGGGCTTCAGGCCGGTAATGCCGCAGAACGCCGCTGGCTGGCGAATGGAACCACCGGTGTCGGTGCCCATCGCCGCAGGCACAAGCCCCGCTGCCACTGCCGCTGCGCTGCCGCCGGAGCTACCGCCGGGAACGGCAGCGAGGTCCCACGGGTTTTTGACCGCGCCGTAGTGGCTGTTTTCGTTGGAGGAGCCCATGGCGAACTCGTCCATATTGGTTTTACCCAGGCTAATGGTGCCCGCAGCGCTGAGTTTCTCTACCACGGTGGCGTCGTAAGGCGCGATAAAGTTATCGAGCATTTTGGAGCCGCAGCTGGTTTTGACGCCTTGCGTACAAAAAATATCTTTTAGCGCTAGCGGAATGCCAGTGAGTTTGCCTGCTTTGCCGTCAGCACGCGCTTTATCGGCGGCTTCGGCCTGGCTTAGCGCCTGTTCGGCGGTCACGGTAATAAAGCTATTGAGCTGACCGTCGGCTTTCTCAATGCGCTGCAAAAAGTGGGAAGTCAGCTCTCGGCTGGAGAGTTCACCGCTGGCTAGGGCGGCGGCGAGCTGCGTTACGGTTTTATCATGCATGACCCGGAAGCTCCGTTTAGGGGCGAATAGAATAAGCGGAAACGAGCGGTGGGCGTGGGTTACTCGACCACACGCGGCACCAGATAAAGACCGTTTTCCACTGCCGGGGCACAGCGCTGGAACGTGTCGCGCTGGTTCGTTTCCGTGACTTCATCGGCGCGCAGGCGCTGGGTAGCGTCTAGCGGATGCGACAGCGGCGCGACGCCTTCGGTATCCAGGCTCTGGAGCTGGTCGACCATGTCCAGAATGCGGCTGAGATCGTCGACAAAGCCACTGGCTTGGTCATCGCTAACGGCGAGTCGGGCCAAGTGTGCGGCCCGGCGCACATGAGATTCTTCAAGCGCCATGATCGAGGTTTCCTCGCAATCGTGATGGAACATATTTCGCTTTAAGCGGTATACATACGGTCATCTTAAATTCGTCTGACGGAGCAGACGTGGAAAATAGCCGCAAAAGGTACCACATAATGGCCCTGACGGGCAGTGTTCGGCACGACTCGTGCTTGCTGCCAAGGGGTTGCGGTGATACCGTTTGCATCCGCACAGGGTTCCCGGTCTGCACTAGGTAACAACATCCATGTTCAAACGTTTGAGGGGGCTGTTTTCCAGCGATCTATCGATCGACTTGGGTACGGCCAACACACTGATTTATGTACGCGGTCGTGGCATCGTTCTTGATGAACCGTCCGTAGTCGCCATCCGCCAGTCTGGCAATATGCGCAGCGTGGCCTCGGTAGGTGCTGACGCTAAACGCATGCTCGGCCGTACGCCTGGCAATATTACGGCTATTCGCCCGATGAAAGACGGCGTTATCGCCGATTTCACCGTTACCGAGCAGATGCTTCAGCACTTTATTCGTAAAGTGCACCAGAGCACTTTCCTCACGCCAAGCCCTAGGGTTCTGGTGTGCGTGCCCTGTATGTCGACTCAGGTCGAGCGTCGGGCAATTCGCGAGTCAGCAGAAGGCGCGGGTGCCCGAGAAGTATTCCTGATCGAAGAGCCGATGGCAGCCGCGATAGGTGCTGGGCTACCGGTAGAAGAAGCGCAGGGCTCGATGGTCGTGGATATCGGTGGTGGTACCACTGAAATTGCGATTATTTCGCTGAATGGCGTGGTGTACTCAGAATCGATCCGCGTAGGCGGTGACCGTTTTGATGAGGCGATCACCGCGTACGTGCGCCGCCACTACGGCAGCTTGATTGGTGAAGCCACTGCCGAGCGCATCAAAGAAGAGATTGGCTGCGCCTACCCCGGTGGCGAGCTGCGCGAAATTGACGTGCGCGGTCGCAACTTGGCAGAAGGCATTCCGCGCAGCTTTACGCTGAACTCTCACGAGATTCTCGAAGCGCTGCAAGAGACGCTGGGCTCCATCGTGGCTGCCGTGAAGAGTGCGCTTGAGCAGTCTCCGCCTGAGCTTGCGTCCGACATCGCCGAGCGCGGCCTGGTGCTCACAGGTGGCGGTGCGCTGCTGCGTGACTTGGATAAGCTGATCGCCGAAGAAACTGGCCTGCCGGTTATCGTGGCAGAAGATCCGCTGACCTGCGTTGCGCGTGGCGGCGGCAAGGCGCTGGAAATGATCGACCAGCACACCTTTGAGTTGCTGTCGAGCGACTGATCGCAGCGGTTTAACGCGGGGGATTGCCTATTAAACCGCTGTTCTCACACGGGCCGCTACCCGGTTACCGGCTATTCTTCTGTGTGCTGGCGGCAAGCGCGTTGATGTTTGTCGACCATCGTTTTACTCGCATGGAAGATGTGCGCGCCCAAATGACCACTATTGTCGCTCCCATCCAGTGGGTAGTCAGTGTGCCTAGTGATCTGCTGAATTGGGGCGCGCTAGCGCTCGCCGACCAGCAGGCACTGGTGGATGAAAACCGCCGCTTGCGTGAGCAAATCTTGACGCTCTCTCACCGCGGACAGCGCTTGGCTAACCTGACGGCTGAGAACGCCGAGCTACGCAACTTGCTTGGCGCTGCCGAGCGGCGCGATATTCCCTATATCACGGCGGAGCTACTCTCGCTGGATAATGACCCGTTTAGCCACCAAATGGTGGTGGATCGTGGGCACCGCAACGGTGCCTATGTCGGTCAACCGGTGATTGATGCATCGGGTTTGGTTGGTCAGGTGACTGCTGTTTCAGCCTACTCTAGCCGTGTGTTGCTGTTAGCCGATGCAAGCCATGCGCTACCAGTGCAGATTAACCGCAATGGGCTGCGTTTTATTGTTCAGGGTACTGGCCGTTACGGCAGTGTGAACGTTCTCCATGTGCCGGATACGGCGGATATTCGCGAAGGTGACTTACTGACCACCTCTGGTTTGGCAGGGCGTTTTCCGCCGGGCTACCCCGTTGCGCGAGTGACCGAGGTGTATCACGACCCTGGCCAGCCATTTGCCCGGGTTATTGCTGAACCTTCGGCTCAGCTTCAGCGTTCACGCCACTTCCTGCTGCTCTTTCCACCACCCCGCGAAGAGTTGGATGCTTCTATTTGGGATGAGTCCATGGATATTTCAGCCGATGCGCTCCATGCCGCCCAGCGGCTTGGGCAGCCAGCTTCCCCGGCCATGCAGGAGGAACGCTAATGGCGCGTGCGCCGGTAGTGCCGCTGGTGGTGGTCTGGCTGAGCCTTATTTTTGCGCTCTGCTTGCAGGTAATGCCCCTGGCCGATGGTTGGCAGGTTTTTCGCCCGGAGTGGATTGGGCTAATGTTGATTTATTGGTGTATGCAAGCGCCGGATCGAGTTGGGGTTTTTCACGGCTTTGTATTTGGCCTCTTGATGGATCTTATTGAGGGGACAGCGCTTGGACAGCATGCACTGATTTTTTCGATTCTTACGTTTTTAGCCGCGCTAGTGTATCCCCGTTTTCGTGCTTATTCGCTGGTACAACAGTCGGTATTGGTGCTGGTGCTGTTAGGGTTGGCTCAGCTGATAGAACAGTGGCTAAGAACGCTGACGGGTGTTTTTTCCATACATCTCTCTTTCTTGATCCCATCGCTGGTCAGCGCATTCCTCTGGCCGTGGCTCTCCACAATGTTTAAAGCGATTGAGCGGCGAATGGCCAATGCGTGACGATAACCACACCCCCGTGCTCTGTTTGGCCTCGGCATCACCACGCCGCCAGGCGCTGTTGGCCTCTATCGGTGTGCCGGTCAGTGTCATGCCAAGCGATATTGATGAAACGCCGCTTGAGGCAGAGTCTCCCGCGGCCTATGTAGAACGGCTGGCGGTGGCAAAAGCGCAGGCGGCGGTGGGTAAAACCGCGCTGCCCGTGCTGGGGTCGGATACCGCGGTGGTTATTGATGGCGCCATTTTAGGTAAGCCTAATGATCAACAGCACGCGGCTGAGATGTTGAGAATGCTCTCTGGGCGCACGCATCAGGTACTCACGGCAGTAGCGGTAAGCGGGCCGCTAGGTATACTCTCCTGCTGTGTGGTCACGGACGTCACCATGCGCGAGTTAACAGCAAAAGAGATCGCCTGCTACTGGTTGACGGGCGAACCCGCCGATAAAGCGGGTGGGTATGCTATTCAAGGCTTAGCCGCCATTTTTATTGAACAAATTCAGGGCAGTCACTCTGCTGTGGTGGGGCTGCCACTATTTGAAACAACGCGCTTGCTACGCCAGCAAGGGGTTCCCGTTTGGGCGGGCCGTTATCCCTCGTAACCACCGACTCATCGCCCGCTGCGCTGGCAAGGAATAGGACATCCAATAAGGAATTTTGCATGAGCGGTGAAGTCCTCATAAATTTAACGCCAATGGAGACCCGCGTTGCGCTGGTGGAAAACGGCGTATTGCAAGAGGCGCTAATAGAGCGCTCTCGCAGGCGCGGTATCGTAGGCAATATCTACAAAGGCAAAGTGGTGCGCGTACTGCCTGGCATGCAGGCTGCCTTTGTTGATATTGGCTTAGAGCGCGCGGCGTTTATTCATGCCCATGAGGTCATGCCACCCGGCACGCCCAATGACGAGCAGCAAACCATCGGGCAGCTTCTGCACGAAGGCCAGGCGCTGGTGGTGCAAGTCACCAAAGATCCTATCGGTACCAAAGGGGCGCGGCTGACTACCCATCTTTCGATTCCCTCTCGCTATCTGGTCTATATGCCTGACTCGCCTCATCACGGGGTATCGCAGCGCATTGAAGATGAGCGCGAGCGGGAGCGCTTGAAAGCGCTGCTGGATAAAAGTATCGAAGAGCAAACCATTGAGGTCACGGGTGGCTTTATCGTGCGTACGGCGGCCGAAGGCGTAGGCGATGAAGAGCTGGCCAGCGACATGTACTTCTTGCTACGTATTTGGCGCAAGGTCAGCGAGCGCAAAATCACCGCCGCCCCTCCCAACGTCATCTACGATGACTTGCCGCTGTTTATGCGCACCCTGCGGGATGTGATGCGGGATGATATCGAGAAAGTACGCATTGACTCCCGGGAGAACTTCGTCAAGCTGGTCGAGTTTGCTGAAGAGTTTATGCCCGATGCTGTTGATCGCATCGAGTACTACCCCGGCGAGCGCCCCATCTTCGACCTTTATAGTGTCGAAGACGAGATTCAAAAAGCGCTAGGTCGCAAGGTGCAGCTCAAGTCCGGAGGGTACTTGGTAATTGACCCCACCGAGGCCATGACTACCATCGATGTGAATACCGGTGGGTATGTGGGGCATCGTAACCTTGAAGAGACTATTTTCAAGACGAATCTGGAAGCCGCCACTGCCATTGCCCGCCAGCTCAGGCTGCGTAATTTAGGTGGCATCATCATTATCGACTTTATCGATATGGTGGATGTAGAGCACCAGCGGCAAGTGCTGCGCGTGCTGGAAAAAGCGCTTGAGCGGGACCATGCTAAAACCAAATGTACCGGGGTCACCGAACTTGGTTTGGTGCAGCTTACCCGTAAACGCACGCGGGAAAGCCTTGAACAAACACTATGCGAAGCGTGTCCTACCTGTGGTGGTCGCGGCACGTTGAAAACCCCTGAAACGGTCTGCTACGAAATCTTCCGTGAGATCCTGCGTGAAGAGCGGGCTTATAGTGCGGAAACGTATATGGTGCTGGCATCCCAGCCAGTAGTGGACAGGCTGCTTGATGAGGAGTCTGCCGCGGTCGCTGACCTGGAAACGTTTATTAATAAAACGATCCGTTTTCAGGTTGAGCAGCACTACTCCCAAGAGCAGTACGACATCGTACTGATGTAATGATGGCACCACGCTCTTTTTTTCGCGGCTGTCTAGTAGGGGTGGCCGTTGTGCTGGGTACGCTGGCGGTACTGCTGCTAGCGCTGCGTCTCTTTGCTAGCCAAGTGGATGCATTGTCCCCCCGCTTGGAGGCGCTTTTAGAGGCGCGTATTGGCGTGCCGGTGAGCATCGACCATCTAGCGCTCTCTCTGGAGCGCAACGTCCTGCACCTGGAGCTTGAAGACCTTCATGCGCAAACGCCGGATGGTCAGGCCCTGATAGGGCTTGATCGCTTGTCGCTGCGTTTGGATGTCTGGGCCACGCTGCGCCACTTAGCGCCTATCTTCAGCGATGCGCGTATGTTTGGGCTCGAATTCCATCTCTACCAGCAGCCTGACACCGCCTGGGGCTGGCCTTCACCGGCCAAACTGCCGCTGGGGGTAGCACCACAACCAGAGGTGGACCTTGAATCCTTGGATGCCTGGGCTGGACTGCTGCTGCGCCAGCGCCTCTGGGTGGATAACAGCCGCATCATGCTGCATGGCCAGCAGCAGACCGTGATGCTTCATGCACCTTCGCTGCTTCTGAATGGCGATCATCGCCGCACACGATTAGAGGGCTCCCTGAATATTGTCGAGGCACCTGATGTGCTGGCATCAGAGCTGCCCGCCATTACCATGCGTGCCGAAATGCAGCCCGGTCAGCAAGGCTTTAGGGACTTTTCTGCTGCGCTTCAGCTCGACATGCAGTTGGATCATCTGGTGGTGCTGGCGGCACTGTTTCGGCCAGATCGCATGCCTTTTCTCGAACAGGTGGGCGGTCATGTGCAGCTGTGGGGGCGTTGGCAAGAAGGAGCGCTAGCTGATGCGCGGCTTGCACTAGATGTGCCCGAGCTGACGCTGCGTAAAGATGTGGAGTACGCTGTGCTGCGAAACATTCAGGCCAGTGGGCAGTGGCTGCGCGACAGCGAAGGCGGTGAGGCGTGGCTAAGTGGCAATGCAGAAACCGTAGAGTGGGCCCAGCCTGAAGGCGTTAGTGATGGCCCCGCGCTGCCACGCCACTGGTATCTGTCACACCAGCCGGGGCAGTGGGAGTTGCGAACCAGTGCGTTTGAGCTCGCCTCGCTAGCGGCTTGGCGGGAGTATGCGCTGTTGCCTGAGTCACTCACCCGGGTATTGCAAACGCTCTCGCCCCGAGGGCAGGTGCAGGGGCTGCGCCTGGGGCAGCGTGAGGGGCGATGGGGCGTGGATGCTGCACTTACTAATGTGGCTGTACTCCCCTGGCAGCAAGCGCCAGGAGGCGGTCCGCTGGACGCTTGGGTGCAGGCTCGCGACCTGCGTGGCCGCGTGACCTTTAATAGCGCAGGCGATAGTACGCTCTATTTTCCAGAACTCTTCGATGTACCTATGCAGCTAAGTCACGCCGAAGGGGTGGTGGAGTGGGTGTATGATGGTCCTAACACCATGATTAGCGGCCGTGACCTCAATGTGGACTGGGATGGCGCCCAGGTAAGTGGTGGGTTCGGCTTGATCGCGGGGCAGCAAAGCGGTCAATTTGGGTTGGATATTGCGTTTGTCGATGTAGATGCGATCTCCCGCCCGCTCTCCCAGTGGCTGCCCATGAAAGCATTTGAGCCGAAGCTGAGGGAGTGGTTGGAGAACGATATTGGTGGCTTAGTGCCGCAAGGTTCGCTGAAGCTTAGTCAGCCCCTGGGACCTGCGGCTTCATCAGATCAACTCTCGGCAACGCTCGCGCTGGAGGTCACTCAAGGCCACT
Organism: Halomonas sp. 707B3; assembly: GCF_024158645.1. Classification (NCBI taxonomy): domain Bacteria; kingdom Pseudomonadati; phylum Pseudomonadota; class Gammaproteobacteria; order Oceanospirillales; family Halomonadaceae; genus Halomonas; species Halomonas sp. 707B3. Next base: position 2,669 of record NZ_JAMZBE010000015.1, on the reverse strand, counting down.
TGCCGATTGCGCCGGAGTGGCCGCGTTTGGAAGATGTCGAGGGGCGCTTGCTGTGGCAAGGAGGAGTGCTTCAAGCCCAGGTAGAGCACGCCCAAAGCCACGGCGTTGAAGTATCCCAAGGCACGATACGTATGGAGAAAGAGCAGCTGCTTCAGCTATCAGGCAGTCTTCAGAGTGATGGTGCATCCTTGCTGAACTTTGTTCAGGCCATGCCGGATATGGACACGCTACCACTTAGCGATATTACCGTTGATGGTACCATCGAAGGGGATATCGCCCTTGTACTGCCGCTGGATAACGAGGAGGCGCTCCAGCTAGAGATTAATGCGCGGCCAGCGCTATCGGCTGTGCACTACGCGTCACTACCAATAACCCTGCGTGATCTGGATGGTGGGCTCAGCTGGCAGCAGGTGGGTGAGGCGCATGCGCTGTTAGGAGAGCTAAGCAGCCAGTGGCAGGGCGGTGATATTCGCGCAGAGCTGATGGCTGATCAGCGTGTTGCCTTGCAGGGCAGCGTGGAGTCGTCTGCGCTGTGGTCGCTGGCAGGGCTGCCTGCCGAGCAGGCTCGCCAAATGATTAGTGGCCGCACCCAGTGGCAGGGTGAGGTCTCTCTTGCGGCTCGTCCAGTGTTAACCTTAGAGAGCCGCCTGCTTGGCATCACCAGCGCGCTACCCGAGCCGTTTGCCAAGACTAGCGATCAACCGTGGCCATGGCAGCTACGCGCGGAGTTTGAAAGCGGGCGAGTATCGACGCAACTGGCCGATAAGGCAGCCGCGAGATTCCAAACGCTGAATAGTGGTGCACTAGCGGCCGAAGTGGTGCTCGGCAATGCAGTGCAGCGACCGAATTGGCCCAGCCAGCCTGGCTGGCGCCTTGAAGCAGGGCTCGATACGTTAGACCCCATGGCATGGCACGCTGTGCTGTCGCCGATATTGTCGGGAGGCGCCTTGGCATCTGCTTCTAGTGGCGAAAGCACGCCGCTTGAAGTACTGCTGCGTGCTGGCTGTTTACGCTTTCGTGACAAGTGCTTTGGCGCTTTTAACGCCTCAGGGACACTCACCGGCCAGCGCGCAGCACTTCAGCTCAGCGGCGATATGTTGTCTGGGCGCCTAGATTACCAACCCACCAGCGAGCGGCCGCTTGATGTTGCAATTAGCATGCTAGTCCTAGATCGTTTACTGGACCTGCCCGCCAAAGAGCATGATGCCACTGTCGCAGCCCCCGACTCTTGGGTTGACGCAATTGAAACACAGCATGTAGCCCCCGTTGCTATTCCCGACTGGCTAGCTGAACTGCCCAACGGCAGGCTACGGCTAGCGGATATTAGCGTTGGTGGCACTCGCTTTGGCCCATTAACCGCCTACTGGCAAACCGATGATCGTCGTTTTTCGCTCTCACCAGTTGGTTTAACCCTCGGACAGCTTTCTGCACGCGGCGAGTTGGTTTGGGAAGGCAATGCGGTGAATAGCCGTACACGAGCGGATATCTCCATACAGGGTGGCGATGTGGGGACGGCGTTGGAGCGACTTAACCAACCGGTAGCCATGCGTAGCCGCACCACCGACCTTGCTGCTGAGCTTACTTGGCCGGGAGCCCCCTGGCAGCTTGATTTAAGCCGGGCCGGTGGTGAAATGAGTGCTGATATACGCGACGGCCGTTTTGTGACGCTTGAATCGACGCCTGCCCGCTTAGTGGGGTTGCTCAACTTTGATAACATTCTGCGCCGTCTACGGTTCGACTTTTCTGACCTAACCGGTCAGGGAACGGCCTTTGACCGTGTGCATGGCACTGCCGATGTAGCTGAAGGGCAGCTGTTGCTTCGTGGCCCCCTGCAAATTGATGCACCCGCCACCACGCTGACGCTAACGGGAAGTGTTAACCTCTTACAGCGTGAACTTGACCAGCGTCTAGGCGTCACACTGCCGGTTAGCCAAAGTTTACCCATCGCCGCCATTGCTGTTGGAGCGCCCATTGTGGGCGGTGCACTGTTTCTTGCCGACCAAATTTTTGGCGATGCGCTGGATCAAGCAACCACTATTTATTATCGCGTGCGAGGCCCTTGGACCTCGCCGCAAGTGACTTTAGAAGGCCCCCAATGACCGCACATAAAAGCGATATAGAGTCCGCTGTTTCCATTTTGCTAACGCCAGGTGGCCTCGATTTGAACGCTCTGGATGCTGGCCTTGGCTACGCGATGGGAGCGGGCATTGATTATGCCGACCTCTATTTTCAGCGCACCTGGCAAGAGGGTTGGGTGCTGGAAGATGGCGAAGTTAAAGAGGCCAGCTATAACATTGATGGCGGCGTTGGCGTGCGCTCGTTGGCAGGTGAGAAAACCGGGTTTGCGTACTCCAACCAAATTACCGCTGATGCACTAATGGATACAGGCCGTACCGCCTCTGGCATCGTGCGCAGCGGCAAACAGTTGCCAGGGCAGAAAGTAATGCCAGTCAGCGCGGCGTCCTACTATGCAGGTATCGACCCACTGGCGGGTCTTTCGGCAGAAGACAAAGTGGCCATGCTAAAAGAGGCGGACCGCGTGGCTAGAGCGGCCGACCCGAGCATTAGCCAGGTAAGCGCTTCACTGTCGGGCACCTATGAGGTGGTTTTAGTACGCGCCAGTGACGGCACACTAGCGGCGGATATTCGCCCACTGGTGCGTTTTAACG
>NZ_JAMZBE010000014.1:0-41277 GCF_024158645.1 Halomonas sp. 707B3 | reverse complement strand
GCAAGACCGTGTTTGACAACGTATTTTGCCCTGACCTTGTCGGGGCTTTTTTATTCAAAAGCGGAGGGTCTATGCCTCAGTGGATCGCACTTTCACGCAGCCAACACGCCGACCATTCCTACCTTCCCCGCCAAGGTTATACCTTTGCTGTGAATCAGGCCGTAGCACCGGTGCTATTGGCGGAATTACCCAAGCTGTTGCCGCACTACGCGCTGGGTTTTATCCAGCAGGAAACCGGCTATCAAGCGGTTGCTTTATTGAGCCTGGATGGTGAAAACAACCTCTACCTGCATAGCGATGGTCGTTGGCTGGGCAGCTATGTCCCTGCCTCACTACGCGGTTATCCCTTTACCCTCGCCAATACCGAGGAGGGGCAAAAAGCCCTGTGTGTGGAACAAGCGCACCTGAGCGAGGAGCAGGGCGAGCCGCTGTTTGATGAAGCGGGCAACTTGGCACCGACCGTTCAGCGCACGGTGGAATTTCTCAAGCAATGCGAACAAAACCGCGAGCTGACGCAGCGATCGGTCAACGCCTTGGCAGAGGCCGGTGTGATGGAACAATGGCCCTTGAAGCTCGAACGCGGCGAAGGTCAAGAGCCGATCAGCGTGAACGGCTTGTTCCGTGTCGATGAAAAAGCCTTAAACGCCCTGGAAGGGGAGGCGTATGCTCAGTTACGCGGTGGCCCGATGGCACTGGCTCACGCCCAGCTGTTTTCGATGAGCCAGCTTAGCCAATTAAGCGAGCGCGCTAAGTTCCATGCCCAGCACGCGACCCAAGAAGTACCGGAAAACCTGGATAGCGTGCTCGATGGTGTGGATGATGACGAGCTAACGTTTGATTTTGACTCGTGAGAATGGGCATTTTGGCCAGAAAAATGCCGCTGTCGAACATTTGGCAGCGGTTTTTTGTTATTTGCCTATTGAATCAGGTAGTTAGGTGAATATCGAATCGAATTTAGGTGCAGTTACATTCTGTTACCGTTCGACTATTTAGTGACAGCAAAAAGCGTCAATTTGCATCATTTGGAGGGGCGCACGTCCTTGTGCGAAGAAAATGGGGCGTTAGGCCCGTTTCAATCGGCGGGCGCGGTTCTTCTGGGAACGCTTGGTTTCGACGATTACATCGTAATTGGCCACGTCGCTGACGGGCTTGGTGCGTTCTTCACCGCTGGCGTAGCTTTTTACCGTGATCTCTTTTGCCGATTGCCAAACTAATTCACCGACGGTTAATTGGCCATTGGCAAACTCTACCACGACATCATCACCCACTTCGGGTTGTAATGCGCGGTCAATAACAGCGACATCTCCAGGTTTTAAGAACGGGCTGTACGTATCACTGTCTGCTTCAAATCCTAACAACTGGTCGGGCATTCCATCATACCTAATCGTAATGGCTTTTTGATGCGGCTTCCCTGAGCCAGATAGCGTTTGTTTAATATCAACCGCTACTTCCCGAGAGGTGACTTCGCCCTTGGCACTTAATACATTAAGTTCCGGGTCTATATCCCACGGATCAACTTGAAGCGCTTTGGCAAAACGAATCACGGCTTCGTAATTAAGAGCGATATGGCCGTTAATATACTGAGCCGCTGCACCTTGTTTCATACCGATCTGTGTGGCTAAGTCGGTTTGGGTAATACCCAGTTGTTTCTTTTTGGCGTTATAAATCGCCTTTAGGCGCTGCGCGTTCGCTTTGTCTTGTTCAGTGATGACACGGGACATAGGGGCATACCTAAGTTGTCGAGGTGGTGGTTTCGACAATATAGGATACTAGCCGCTGTTTATCAATCGCTGTGCGTATAAAGTCGGCGCATGTCAAGGGCGTGTTCCATTCATCGGGGGAGGTGAGTAGTACGATCCCGCTAGGTGAGCCAATGACAACGGCGACGGTACGCCCTTCGTTATGTCGCTCGGTGAGCCAACACGCTTGTTGGGCAGACAGGGTGGTTTTGATCTCGGTGGTGGGTCGCTTGGGCAACGCCTTGAGGTACTTGTACTCGATCCATAAATCTCCTCCTTTGTCTGAGTAATAAGCGTCGGCCACACCGCCCTGGAAGTTGTCGTTGATTTTCCAACGATAAATCGACGCGGGGAGCTGGCGATGGACGCTTCTGATGAAAGAATGTTCGTTCATAGATTAGCCAGTTGGTACTGTACGCGCAACCAGTATTGTTAAAAAAGCCGGTGCTAATACACCGGCTTTCGTTGTAGGAAAAGGCTTACATACAGAAGTCGTTTCGACTTCTGTATCAACGCTTACGCGTCTTCCTTTTCCTTGGCTAAGGAATCTGTGCCACCGGACACAAGACCTTCGTACAGACGCTTGGCCTCGTTGTAGAGGTCTTCACCGGCCCAGCCCGCGAAGTCTACCTTGAAGTTGTGATACGGCTGACCTTGCTTGTTCTTCTCTGGTACGGATTGCAGCGTCCAGACACCGGCGAAGCGGGCGGCTTGCGGGTTCTTCAACTGGATCGCGGAGTTCCAGTTCTTGGACACCTTCTGCTTCGAGCCGCTCATGTAGATCAGCACGGGGCAGTCGGGGTTGCCGTTTTCGTCCAGCTTGAGGCACTTGTGGATGGCCGTTTCTACCACGTCGTACTGCTCACGGGGCAGGGATTGGGCGTCCAGGTGCGCGAAGGCTTGTGCTTCGTCATCGAAGCTGCCTTCAAAGCCACCGCCGAACTTACGCTTCTTGAAAATCTGCCACTTGCTTTCGTATTGCAGGTTGATCACGAAGCAGTAGTCGTAGACCTCGCCAGTCAGCGTGTTGAAGATGTGACCCGTCTCGGCACCCTCGATGAACTTGGGTGAGGACTTGTCAATCTGCGGGGAGAGCTGCTGGATCAGATCAAGGCGCGGGATGGCCAGATCGTCAGTACCAACGTTCTCGTTACCGAGGCCAGCGTCTTGGGCAAGGTGCGCGGGCAGTTGGTCTTGGTCTTTCAGGAAAGCGGCGACGGACTTAGAAGTTGAGTTGGCCATTTGGCATTCTCCAATCGTTCAGTTAGGCGAGGCCCAATCGACCTCGCAGGGTTATATTATACGCTGAGCGTATATTTTTATCTAGGCGGAACGCATGTTGACTTTTCGTTGAATGTACGGCTCGACGCCAGGAACCTCTTGTTCCATTTGCAGCATTTCACGGTACGGGCCAGTGGACACGCGACGTTGCAGCATGTAGAACGCGTCGTTCGACTTAATGAAGTCGTAGAGGGCGTCCCAATTCGTCACGTTGGGCATGGTTTGCTCGCTGATCGACACGGAAACGCCGTCGATCTTGGCGTGTTCGAGGCCAGCGGCGTCGAGGGCACCGAGTAGCTCGGCTTCGTTTTCATTTAGCTCAGCGTCGATCGCTTTGAGTTCGTCGTTGAGCGCACGTTTTTGGTCGCGAAGCTGCTCGCGACGGGCAATCAGTTCGCCGAGGGTCATTAGGCGGCCTCCTGCGCTTGGTTGCCTTCCAGGAACGTGGTCAGTTCGTCGAGGGCTTCTTGCATCGCGGCCTTGTCCTCGTGGGCTTTTTCGATGGCCTTGTCCAGACGGTTATTGGCGGCTTTCAGGTCGCGCTGGATGTCGGCCAGATCGCGGCAGTCGGACATATCGTGGTTATTGACCATCTTGCCGGTGACCGCGTGGGCTTCTTCCTGCAACTTGCGTACTTCTTCGCGGGCTTCGAGTTCTTTGTCGCCTTTATTGCCCAGGCGGGTCTTGGCCGCTTTGAGGCGCTTGGCGGCTTCGAAGATCAGGTCGGCGTTGTTGGCAGCGGTGGTGAGGTTGTAAGTCGTCATGGTGGTTCTCCTATCGGGTTGAGGTACTTTCAGCGAACACGTGGAGCAGGTTGCCCATGCGTTCGAGTTTGCCGCTGAGCTTTTCGTAGACAGCGGTTTCGCGAGTGCCGCGTGCGGCAATCATTATGGTTTCCGTGCGCTGGGTCTGACCGGCACGGTCGATACGGGCGTTGAACTGCTGGAACCACTCGGCGTTGTACGTCGGGCTTGTCCAGATGGTGCGGGTGCCACGGGTCAGCGTTAGGCCGTGGCCCGCGGCTTGCGGGTGGGCGAAGATGTAGTGAACCTTGCCCGCCTGGAACTCGTTGACGATCTCCACCCGCTTGGCCACCGGCACGTCGCCGTCGATCACGGCGAAGTTCATACCGCGCTTGGCTGCTTCGCGCATTAGCTGGTCACGCTGGTGTCGCCAGTTGAAACCGACCAAGGCTTGCGGGGCTTCTTGGGCGAGGTCGAGGGCTAGCTTTACACGGGCGTCATCCAGGACGTGGTACTGGTCGCCGTCGTAGATCGCGCCGCTGCATATTTGCAAGAGCTTATTGATCTTAGCCCCTGCGTGAACGGCGTTGACGTACTCGCCGGACTCCAACAGCAGCATGGCTTCGTTTTGCATTTCCTGGTACTGCGCCATGAGTTTCTTGGGCAGCGTCGTCTCGACGGTGTAGGCCACGTTCTCTGGCATATCAATACAGTCACGGAGCTTGTGGCGAACGGTTATCTCGTGGATTTTATCGGCGACAATAAGCTCGGCGTCTTCTTTATCGACCCAGTCCACATGATTTCCTCCTGGGACGTTGTGGTTGGGGATGGGGGTACATACTTGCGCTCGAAAGCCCCAAAAGGCGCGTCCCAGGCGTTCTCCGTCGTCGATGATGTAGACAGGATGCCAAATATCGCAAATTCCATTGCTGTTCGGGGTACCGGACAAGGCCCAACGGACGGGGAAATGATGTCGGATAGCGGACGCAGCTTTGCTACGCTGGCTGGTACGGTGCTTAAAGGCCGTGAATTCGTCGATACACAGTACGTCGCAGTGATCGGCCAGGAGCTTTCCTTCATCGGTCAGTTTCCCTTTGCTATCGACCATCCACTTCACGGCGTCGTGGTTGAGGATGATCACGTCGGCTTCGATGGCACGGGGCAAGTCACGTTTGCGCTTTGCTGAGTACACCACGGCAGCGGTCAAGTGGGGCGTCCACTTGGCCACGTCAGCCGCCCAGGCCGGTTCGAGGATCGACAGGGTGCCCAGGACGACCATCTTGTGGGCTGTGCCCGCCGCTTTTCGGCGGGAGAAGGCTTCCAGGTGCGATCGCGTTTTGCCGGTACCAGCGTCGGACAGGTCGAGCGACCGGTCGTTGGCGATAAGGTGTTCGACGGTTTTGGCTTGGTGGTCAAACAAGGGCGGGAGCGGGACACCCATATAACACCTCCATGCAGTTTTCGATTTCGAGTAGCTGAGTGATGGCGTCATCGCGGGCGTCGTGATGCACACCGTAGCGGGTGACGGGTTCATAGCCACCGGCACGCTTGGCGAGGTCTTTGAGCGTGCGCAGGTCGCGGGTCGTCCAGTATTGCCACGCGGGCTTCATGCCACATTCGTTGAACGCGTGTTCGAGGAACGCGATGTCGAAATTGGCTCCGTTACCCCAGGGGTAAAGGGTGTCTTTGTCGGTGCCGAGTGACGCGTACCATGTATTGAGGTCACGCAGCACTTGTTCGAGGGGCGGGGCTTCGGCACACGCGGCGCAGGTTTTTGTCCACGTCTCGCCCTGGGTTTTCCACCACGCGATAGTGTCTTCGCTAATGAAGCGGTCGGGCTGGGACGTTATATCGCAGTGCGAATAAAACGTGACAATCGAGCCATCGACACGGGCAGCGGCAGCGATGGAGAGGATCACACCATCGGCGCGAGTGTGGAGTGTTTCGAGGTCGAAACTGACAAATATTTCGCTCATGCGGCGGTTCCTCCTGCGATGCAGCGTTCGGCAATAGCGATGTCGTTTTTGTGGGCGGCACCTACATCGCTAATAAGGTCGGCGGGTGGCACGCCGTCTTCGATATTGAGTAGTAGGCCGATCTTGCGGCCACGGTTGCCCGTGTGAGTGACACCTATATGCACAGCGTTGTTGGCAAATGCCACTTCGATGGCACGGTCAATGGTGAGGCCATGAATGGCTTCGGTGTGGTACACGGAGCGGTAGTTGAAACCGTACTCGGTGAGGTTACTCAGCACGGATTTCAGGTACCGCTTTTGGGCGTCTTGGGTAATGGTTAGGGTGGTCACGGTTTACTCCTGATAAGCGAAGGAACAGCGCGGGGCGTCCTCGCCTTCCTGAACCTTGGCGTGGGCGCACCATTTGCAGGCGTGCATGGAGGGTTTGGGTGGGAACTCGGTGGCCGTGGTGAGCTTATTGGCTCGCTTGTCCCACATCGGCTTGAGCAACATGGCCCGTGAGCGGGTGTACTTGTTGCCCATACGATCGTTCTGATCGAGGTACTCGAAGCTGGTTTCGACGAACTCCAGGTTGGGGTAGCGCATGAACGCGGCGATGGCGTACACCATGCCTTGCTGGTTGTGCTTGAGTTCGTTGCCGAAGCGCCTTCCCGTTTTATGATCTACGGCTAGTGCGGAGGTGGCCGTAGCGGGATCATTGCCCTGGAATTCGATGGCATCGAGTTTGACCCGTGCCCACACGTCATCGGCGAAGAAGCCGGTTTGCTGCCAATCGCGGGTAAAGCCCCAGTCGCCTTCCACTTCGACGCGGCCCTCTTGGTAGCCTTCACGTAGCCGGTTGTAGAGGGGCATAAAGGGCGTGAGATCAACGCCTTTCATCCCGCGACCAAGCTCAGGACGAATGACATCTGTTTCACATTGGATGTAGTTCTCGATGGCCTCGTGGATAATCGTCCCGCGCTCAGCGGCGGGGCCGGAGGGATCGGGTGCCTTCTCCACGGACTTGAGGTAGACCGAATAGGGGCAGTTTTCGAAGGCCATTAGGCGAGAAAACGACCACGTTTTGACCTGGCCTAATGGGCGGCTGGCAAGGTCGATCTCCTCTTGTTTATCGGCTTCGGCTTTTGCGGCAATGCGACCGGCCACGGCCTTCGGGTTGAAGGTTTCGTTATCCGGTGCAGGGGCTGGTTCGTTGGGCGTCAAGCGCATCGGCTTTTTAAACGCCTTTGGATCAAAGGTGTCGTCGGTCATGGTGGCCTCTGTATTATTCGCTCAGCGTATATTAGGGGGCGTCAGCCCCCGTTGTCTAGTGCATCAGGGCACTGGGTTCATCGCCTGGGTCGCGTTGTTGGTGTGACGCGTTGGTGATGTCGGTGTGAAGGTGGGCAGCTTCTTCCGCCGACACGCTCCAGTTGATGCTAACGGCATTCTTGCGTTTGCCGCTGCCGCTAAGGATGCGGCGGAACACCACATCGCGCTTAACGAGCGCCGATTGGAGCCGAATGGCGGCGATCTTGTCCTCAAAGATGATCTCGAAGCACACATGCAGCGAGTCGAGGGTTACGTCAACAGGCACGCCGCGCAGTGCCGCTTTGCGCCATGCGGTGAGGCACGAGTTGGCCACCTTGAGACGCATGGCCTTTTCAGGCGTGGCGGCTGACTCGGTATCTTCGATGCGGTAGAAGAACTCCAGGTCACCTTGGTTGATGGCGTTGGCGAACTGATCCATCGGCGACATTGCCGCGAGGCGCATCTGCTCCTTGGCTTCGTTGTTGCGCTCGGTGCGTGCCACTTGCTCGTCGACGTTGAAGGCCAGCATGAAGCCCGCGAAGCTACCTAGCTCATTCTCGATATTGCCGTTGTTGATACGGTCGCGGATGTCTTTGTGGACGTGTTCGAGACGACGCATCTGGGGTGGGGCAATGTTAAAGCGCCGATCGCCTTTCTCAATGGGAATCACGTCCGTGTGGTTGGAGAAGAAGATGTAGTTGGTGTAGCTGCGTGCCGGTCGAACGTTTTCACGCATACCGCGAATGTTCACCTCGTCGGCGGTAATATCGTCCTTCATCTTGTTGAGCAGCTTGCCCGACTGCTGCGAGTCTTTGAGCCTGAACTCCTCCCAGATCAGGAACAGCGCTTTCTCTTGATAGGCGTTGAACTGTTCTTCCAGGTGGTCAAGGCGCTTACGCACCGCATACTGGTCGCCGATCAGCGGGCGCAGGATGCGTTCGTAGAACACGCCTTTGCCGGTACCAGGAACACCGCTGAATACCCAGGCGGTGTGCGCCTTGTCGCGTTTTTGCATGGCGTAGGCCAGCCAGTTGAGAAAGTAGCCAAGTTCAAGCTCGCTGGAACCCGCGATATGAAGCAGCACGTCGTGGATCGTGGGGCACAGGTCGCGTAGCTTCGCGACACTGTTTTCTCGTGTTGCGCCGCTGTACTGCGGCATGACCATCGGGGGGTTCTTTAGGTACTCCGTGGCTTTGTAGGTGTTGATCTTAGACTTTTCCCAGTCGATCTCGCGGAGGTCGTGGGGGTCGAACTCGATATCCCAGGTCGGGATGTTGTCGGGCATCGGTTTGCCGTAACCGGCCAGCCAATCCTCGGCGTTCTGGCGGATGATTTCGTTGATCGCCACGATTTCGTTGTGAGCGGGTATATACTCAACGGCAAAGATGGCCTTTCGTTTGAGGTTGTGAATGAGCAGCGGTCGCGATTCAGTAACCTCGCGGATCGTTTCGCCGAAGTCTCGGATGTATTGATCGTAGGCTTCCTGGTTGGCAACCTTGAGCAGAAAAGGTGGCTCGCCCTTGAAGTTGTAGATGACCTCTGGGTTGGAGATAGGGTTGTAGTAAGCGTTGGAGTCACCACCGTTGACGTTCCAGTAAACGAAGTGGTCGCCGTCTTTGACAGGGTTGCGCTCCATCTCTAGCTTGTCGGGGTTGGTCAGCACGCTCTTCCGCTCGCCCATCACGGTCAAGGTGCGGGTGCGCGGTTTGAATTTACCCAGGCCGCGCTCGTTGCGCAGCTTATTGAGTAACTTGGTCGCTTGACCGTCCACATCGGCTTGGTTGACGGTCATTACGTCATCGTACAAGTCGCAGGTGTGGCGGTCTTTGGTCTGTAGCGCCCAGCGATCTTCGGGTGTGGCGAAGGGGTCTTCACGGTTGACGAACTCTGGGTTGGCGATGTAGATGATCTGTGCGTTGCGAGCCACGACAGGATCAACGATCCACTTTAGGCTCATGTGGCTCGCTTGCAGTGAGAGTTTGTCGCGGATGGTGTCGTTGCTAAAGTTCAGCGACTTGAAGTACGCCTCAAGGTTCGAGGGGTGCAGCGACGTATCCATGAGGAAGAAAAAGTGCAGACCGATCTCGCCGCTGGGCTTGGTGCCCGTGGAGCTTGACGCGTTGACAATGTAGCTGGTCGAACAGAGCGGTTCGGGTAGCAGGTTGATAACGGACTCAGCGACGCGGATTAAATCGGTCTGTTTTATAGGGGCTTCGAGTTTGTTTTCGGGTACCCATCCATCAATGTCCAGCACAAGCAGCGGGGTACTTGCCCTGGTGTCTGTTTTACCGGCACGCGACTCGTTGACGATCGGCTCTTTGATGGGGCCTTTGAGTAGGGCGTTACCCGCTTTGGCGTTGTCGACCAGCAATCCATGTAGCTCGGTCAATCCGCTTAGGCTGCACTCGACATGGTGGCTGATTGACGATAGCTTTTTAACGCGGGGGTAGGGTACAACGCCGGTGCTGGTGATGGTTTTGGATAACCGGACGTTCTGTGTGGGCGATATAAAATTGATCGGTGCTGACATAGCCCTCTCCGGTTGGTGTTCACAAAAGCGTATCTTTAATACGCAAAGCGTATAATTCTAGGCCATCGGCATCCGTGCCGATAGCCCAGCAGGTGATTTTAGGTATCTCCTAATTTGATTTATTTCGAATACTCAGCGGCCACGCCACCCTCGGCATCGAGGGGTAGGTCGCTGCACCATTCAGGTGGCTTGGACATAATCTCGATCATCTTGGCGAAGTCCTCCTCGGCGCGGGCTTCGGGGACAATGGCGATGATCTCGTCGTGTACGTTGAGTACCACGCGACCATCGAACTGCGTCACATGGCGGTTGATGTTGAGCATCTGGTCGAATAGCACGATGCGCGATAATGCCTGAGTGATGTTCTCGCAGAGTTTCCCCGCATATAACTTAGTCCAGAACTTCCCGTTGTGGTATTCGAACCCGTTGCCGTCGTCATCGGGTCGCAGGCCAGGGTACTGGAGGGCCATGCCGTTGGGCATAACCAGCGCGTTACGCACCACACGCAGTGGCCCGAAGTCGTACTCGTTGCCCATGTACATATCGACGATAGCCTGTTGGCACTGTGCCCAATAAGCGGGGATGGCGTAGTTGGTGGTTCGGTAAGTGTTGACGACGTTCTGCGCTTCGGCATCTGTGAACACCACTGGTGGCCCGCCGAGCATTCCTGCGGCCATGCCGTCTTGGAATCGTCGCCAGCCTTGTTGATATCCAAGCCCGAGAACCGACACCTTCCCGATAAAACGCTCATGAGGGTCTTTCTTCTTGTCGATGGGTCGGCCATAAAGCTCAGTGGCAAAGTGCGAATACACATCGCCGCCTGACCGGAATACATCGAGTAGTTCCTGCTGCCCTGCGAGCCACGCCAACATGCGCGCTTCGATATTCGAGGAGTCCGCGACGGCTACCAAGTAGCCTGGGGGCGAGCAGAGTGCCCTCCTCAACGCAGAACCCCTATTTAAATTTTGGACGTTGATCCCTTCACCCCCAGAATACCTTCCTGTCGCCGCGCCGTAGTAGCCAAGCGGCATGGGCATCTGGCCTCCGCAAATCTCGGCGGTTTCTAGGAAGCGATCGGCGCGGCGAATCTGACCGACGGACTTGGCGGCAACGCGGCCTTCGAACAGGTGTTCCAGTTCGGGGTGCGCGGCTTTCATCTGCTGGAAGCCCAGGTCGGCTTTGCCGAAGGCGGGTTTCATCTTGCCGGTGCGCAAGTCGGCTTTGTGGATAATGCTGACACCGCGAGAGGTCAGTACCTTCTCGAACTTGGGATTCGATACCAGGGTCGATTCGGCAATGCCCGCTGCGTCGATGACCGCTTGGCGTTCGGCGATCCACTGGTCGCGTGCTTCGGTGATTAGTTGTTTGTTGAGGACGAACATGGGTTCACACATCATCTGCGTGGTGAGGTGGATCAGTTCAAGTTCGTCGCTGGGGTAGTACGGCAGCATTCTGAGAAAAGCCGCATGGGTTAGGTCAACGTCCTGGATGCAGTAGCGGATCATGGCGTCGAGTTTCGCGGGATCGGCGTACAGTTGCTCCGTGGTGATGTTGCGGAAGTTTTCTAGCTCCTCGCCTTTACGCATGGTCGGGTCATTTGGCCAGAGACGCTCGGATAGTTCCTTTAGCCCGTGCTTGCGGCCTGGGAACATGCCACGGCTCATGGCCAGGGTGTCGAGGTAGAGCGACGGGTGGATATCCCAGAAGTGGTGCAGGATGAAGCTGTCGAAGGGGGCGTTGTGAGCCAGCAACGCCACGGGGCGACCGCCTTCGTCGAACACGTCGTGTTGGAACTCGACCAGATGCTCAGGGCGCACCCACTCGGTGTCCGCGTTATTGATCTTGATACCCACGCCGTGGATCGAAAAGTCGGGGTGGGCGAGGTAGGTGAACGTGTTCATCGACTGCAAGCTAAGCGAGCAGCCGGTGCCAAAATACGTCTCGTAGTCTAAGGTAACTAAGTCGTAATCAGTGCCGAGGATTTCCATAGTTTACTCAGTGAACAGTGGGTGCGGGTTCTTGTTCGGCGATGCGTTCTATGACATCGAGCAGGGCGTCTTTGAACAAGGGCATAACTTCGGCGGCACTATCTGCATCGCCACCGGCCATCATCATCGAAATGGCGACCATCGCGATGAATCTTGCCCTATGCTCTGGGTCGGAGAACGTCTCATGGGTGTAGGCGATGAGCGGGCCAATGAGGTGCTTGTTAGTGTCGAAGTCTTCGCAGGCGACTTTGTTGACGTGGTGGGTGGCGGCTCGGTTAATCATGGCTCTTCGTCCTCTCTGATTTTGATTTTGGCAAACTCGGCGAGGTACTTGCTGGCCTCGGCGGTGTCGATGAGCAACTGGGCAACGGCCTGGGGCCGTTGCTTTATCATCCAGTCAATGTATTGCTGGGTGAGTAGGTCGCTTTCACCGTCGCTGAGCGCCTGCACGATCTTGTCTTCGGGACTCAGACAGGCGTCGTAGTAGTCCCAGTCGGAGTCGAAGTGCATTGGGTTAGGCATAAGGGTTACTCGCTGTGCGTATATTTAATGGCGCGTTTTAGACGCAGCTTCGGCGGCGAGGGCGAAGTAGGCCGCACCGTCTTCGTAGTTGTCGAGCTTGAAGTCGCCTTGCTGGCTACGCACCATCTTGAGGAGGGCCATCAGCATCCAGCCTTCTTCTTCGGTGAGGTAGTTGTCAGTCAGCACGTTGAACATGGCGACGGTCTTGGCCATGGAGCGCTCGCCTTCGGGTTTGTCGTAGGTGGCAGCGCGATCTTCCATGTGGTGTGCGGCATTTTTGACGACGTTAGCAGCTTTGACTTGCATAGGGGTTACTCCGTTAACGCGGCCCAGGACACAGGGAAAAGGGCGCTGATGATGGTGGCCACTTCACGGGCCAAGTCTTGGATTTCGCCTTGGGCGTGTGAGTCGGCGCGTTTGTTGTAGAACTCGGCGAAGGCGTACAACGAACCTGTCCACACCCAGTTGACGTAGACGCCTTGAGGTAGGATGAAGCGGGCCTGTTCAGGAGCTACGCCGCCAGCAATCATGCTTTCGTAGGTTGAGATAGCTTGATTACAGTGAGCAATGTACTGGTTTTGCCATTCACCATTTAAAGGATGAATACCTCCTGACCCCTGTTTGATATCTCCTTCCGGTGCAGAGCGGAAGTCAGGAATGAATAACTCAGGAGTAGATTTGATATAACGCCGTGATTCCTCGTTTTCCACAAAGCCGATCTTGTGCTTAAACGCCTGCGTCCTGATATTTGTAGGAGCTTTCATCCGTAGCTTGATGGTTTGTTGACCAAAGGGTGTCCAGTGCGGTGGTAGCCGCTTGGCCCAGGTCAATAGTTTTTCCGCCTTTATCTCATCGTTGGCGAGTATGGTGTCTAGGATGGCTTCATTCCACTCTCCTGAACGACAGCCACGGGCCAGGAAACCAATCAGGTTCTGGTCTGCTTTACTTAGCACTGGTACCCATGTTGTCGCTTTGTCGCTTTGCACCGTGTTGCACACGTTGGGAATGACTATATGTTCCCAATCCATTGCGTCAGCCGTCGCAGCGAAAGAAATACGGGCATCGTTGACCACTTCCAGGTCATCGCCCATGTGGTTACGGTAAAGAACGTTCGGCATTTTCTCTGTCCTCTTTCAGAAATTGGCGGTGGCGTTTGACGGTGGGCCATGAGAGCTTCCACTTGTAAGCGATGCGGCTGTTGGTTTTGTCGCTGTCGAGGTCGGCAATGTACTCAGGGGGCACTTGCTCCATGATCGGTTTGCCTCGGTACACGAGCTTGACCCGTGAGCTGTGACGCTTGAAGTTGGGTATGGTGCAAGCGTCATGCAGCGACATATCGGGGTAGCGGTACAGGCGAGCGTAAGCCGTGGGGATCGACACGGTGCGGGGTTCATAGTCCCGCACCTTTGCGTATAGCGTTTCGCCGCGTAGCTTACGATTGCCGGATGGCTCTTTTTCCTTGTCGGAGAGTTTTACGCTCAGGTCACGCTGGGTTAGCTTCACTGTATTGCTCCTTCCACTTAGCCTCCATGAACTCGGTTTCACCGATCAGGGCACCTACCGTGGTATCCAGCGCCCAGGCAAGCTCCAGCAGGTTCTTGTGGCCGATCTGCTCGATGGAGCCGCTTTCCCAGTAATGAATGGATACGTCGGTGACGCCTACTTTCCTGGCAAGGGCCGCTTTGTTCAGGCCGAGGGCTTCACGACGGGCTTTTAGGTTGTTGGCGAAGGTCATTTGGTTATCGTCCTGTGCTGCCGAGGCCGTTATTGCCTCGCGAGGTTTCGGGTAGGTGCTCGACTTCAATCAATGCGCCAGTCGAACAGCGTTCCAGGATGGCTTGGGCGATGCGATCGCCTTTGCGGAACTCGATGGTGTCGTCGCCGTGGTTAATCAGCGCGACCTTAATCTCGCCTCGATAGTCCGCGTCGATCACACCGGCGTGGACGTTATACCCTTGCTTGGCGGCAAGGCCCGAGCGGGGTGCGATACGCAGATACCACCCTGGCTCTATCGCCACGGCGAGGCCGGTGGGTAGCACGGCACGGCGACCTGGGGGAATGTCGACGGACTCGCGGCAGTAGATATCCCAGCCTGCCGATAGCGGCGTGCCACGGGTCGGTAGCTCTACGTCTTTGTCCAGGCGTTTAATAAGGAGAGGCGGGTTTGTCATGCTTCTTTAGCTCCGTCCGAAGAATGTGTACGTGTTTCGGTGCTTCGATGGCGAGTTTGATGCCGTCCTTGTCTTGGATAAGGGTGACGCGGGTGCTGCCGATATCCACGGACTGCATGTGCTTTCGGGTAATGACCAAGCGCCCACGGCGCTTGGATTTCAGTCGAAGGGTTTCTCGTGTCATTTCGCCCAATCCTCGTAGATAGGGAACATTTGGTTTCCTTTTTCCACCAGCCTCTCTACGTCGTCGGTGGTGCAGAAGTTCAGCTCGGCGATCATCGTGGCGAGTTCCAGGGTGGTTAGCCCCAGGTGGGTTTCGAGAATCTCGGCCACGTCGTCGGGGAACTCGGTAACCAGATCAACGATGGCTAGATGCTCGTTGTTGAGCTTCCCTGGTTCGCGTGCTACCGGCACGATGTTCCAGTCGATGGCGATGAGCCGGTTCACGAGATACGCGGCCCAGGTCAAATCCTGCTCCTCGAAGGCCGTGTGTTGGCGGTAATAGCCCACGCAGATGTTGGTGCACTCGGGGATCATGTCGATAAATGAGAAGCTGTCGGTGAAGGAGCCACCGTCGTCCGGCGCGACGTGGCCATCGGGGTCAATGGCCTTTGAAATATGCTCTGCGAATAATTCTGAGCAGCAGCGGGCACCCATTTGGTGGGTGATCACATCCGTTGTGCCTTTGCGGTCGAAGCTGAGCATCATGTCTATGCCAGCGTACCGCTCTTTGTCGTGCTGCGCCGACCATTCCGACCCCACGCGACCGGATTCTTCGTCGCGGTAGAAGCAATACAGCCCAGGCACTTTGGCCTTGATTAAGTTGAGCATGATCCAGACACCGGTGCCGTCGTCAGCGCCCAGGCAATCGTTCTCGCTATCGAGGTAGGCGACGTTGTTGCGGATACCGATAGCTTGGCGCTCAAGGTTGTTCGCCACGTCGCGGGGCGTGGGTACTTTTTTGTTACCTTTTTTGCCAACATAGTACCGGTTGAAGTCGTAGGCGCTATGCACCGTGTCGGTGTGCGCGGTGAACGCGACACTGGGGTTCTCGCCAACGGTCACGAACAGGTTGCCGTAGGTGTCCTGCTCTGGGTTATGGGGCACGATGTAGTGGTCGATCAGGTACTCTTCCGCCGCGCTATTGGACACACGCACCAGGGAGAGAATGTCGAGCAACGCGTCGATCTTGACGGGGGTTTCTTCGATGTCGTCAAACGCCGGATCATTGTGCATGGGCGTTTTGTACGTGGTGCGGTTGAACTTGGTGTTGGATTTGGTCGTGGCCTGAATCATGGACTTTGTCATGGGTGAGCTTCCCTGGGTGGTGGTGTCTAAGTATACGCTGTGCGAATTGTTTGGGGCAAGGTTAGGCCGCTTCATCTTCATCGACCTCGATGCGTTCTGCGATGCTGAACCAGTTGCGCCGATAGATGTAGTAGGTGTCGGTATCAACATCATCGCCGTGTTCCCAACGGCCATCTTCTTCGACCCAGACGCACTGTTCCACGTCATATACATCGAAGTCGATACGCACGTAGCTTATGTTGCGGAAGCTGGTTTCAGGTGCGTCCGTATCGTCGCTGATTTCATCGTCTGGTACCCACTCACCATCTACTTCGGTGCAGTCGTTCATCGGGCGAATGTCATCGTTGATGTCCTCACACAGCCCTGCGTCGTTCAGCGTGGACTGGCTGATGCCGCATTCGATGCGATTGAAGAACCTCCTTGTTTGCGCGTGACGGTGCTCGAAACCTAAGTCGATGCTGTTGTCCTCGTCCATGCGTTCGATAGTGCCGTGTTCACTGAGGGCGTAGGGGTAACAATCAAGGCAGCCATCGCAGACGTGGATATCCTCATGATCGATGTACGTAGACGCATCTTCCGGTACTTGCTCATCGCAACGGTCGCAGGTGCATTGCGGCTCAAGGAACACGTAGCCTTTCTCATAGGGCGCTTGGAGTTCGCCACCGATGATGAACACGCTGCCATCGTCGAACGATTCGCGGACACCTTGGTTGCCGTGGTCGATGTAGGGACAAAGGTACGCGCCGTTACGTAGCTCGATGCGTGGGATTTGGCACCCTCGTAGCGCATCTTCGTCGCAGTCGAACTTCTCTAGGTAGTCCAGGAACCATGTTTTGCCGTTCTCACCGGCCCAGTCTGCAATGTAGGACGACGGGTACGCTTCGTCGGCCATGTTGACCAGGGCGCGGGCCGCGATGCGACCGTTGAGGAGCATGTAGTGAAGCTCGATGTCACCGGAGCCGTCCTCGAAGAACAAGGCTTCGATGGGATGCCGCCATTCGCCTTCGGTGTCGATCGTTTCGTGGAACCGCTCATCGCCGTGTGACATGCAGCTACTCGGCCCTTCCATGTAGACCTCGGCAGCTTCTTTAGGGAATCGTGTGGTGCGGAACTCAGGGGTGATCGAGCCGATCATCTCCGCCACCATCTCCTTGAGGTGCTGGTCGTTTTCGATCTTGTCCTTCAACACACGGCGAAGGTACTTACCCGGCTTCATCACCGACTGGATATCGTTGGCACCTTTCTTGTCGTTCTCGGTGTAGGCGATCTTGCCCGCGTTGCTACCTTTGACTGGCAGGTGGGGCGTCTCTCTAAGGTACGTACCCAGCGGGATCAGACTGGCGATGCGCTCCGGCAACGCTGTGTATTCGTCGCGCCGCAGACGCGATAGCTCCCGTAGCGAGTAGACCTTGATACTGGATGCGGGGACGCCGGTGTTAACGCTGGTCAAGATACGTTCGATACATGCCCCGTTGCGTGGATACGAATCAAAGGAGTTGTAGCGGGGCGTTTCGTACCGTGCTAACTCGCTGACGTAGAGCTTGTTACAAGGTTCCATTGTATCGAGTCGGCGCAATACGTCATCGAACATCGGCCAGCCGGTTTTGGACAAGCAGTGCTTGACGGTGTTGATCATCTCCTTGGTGCGGGGCAAATGATCCAGACGCAGGCTAACGCTGTCGGTGCGTAGGATGTAAGACGGCGAGGTTTCGTACTCGCTGTGGTGCATAGTCGACAACGGGTGACCGGCAGGCAACGAGTGTATTAGGCGGCGACGGATTGGTATGGTATTTGCGGTTGGCTCCATTGTGATGTTTAGGGCGAAGGCCACCCCGTCGCCGGAGCAGTGCCGCATCAGTATTGCGCTCGACATATATTCGTTGATCTCGTCCGCGTATTCGCTCGCGATCAACAGGAACGTATCGAGCCAGTTTTTAACTTCCGCCGGTGACGGAGCGTGGGCCAAGTACACTTCTTCTAGGGTTAGGTTGTCGATAGATACCATGTTGTTCTCTCCTTTGCTCGGTGGATTGCCCCAGGACGGTGATTTATTAGCTCTGCGGCGATTGGCTCTATAACTAGCGTTATAGGCTCTGCATATAAATTAAGACGAACTCAAGCACGTCGGTGAAGTTAGCCAGTGCTAGGCTGGCTAGGACGATGACCGTGGCGAGCCGTGACGGTCGGTACTTGCCCCGTGCCGCTTGTACGGCGAAGATGGCAAATGCGACCCCGATTACTAATTGCACGAAAGCTAGTAGCAATGTGATTCTCCTTATGGTTAGTCGTAGTCACGTACTAGGAATGACGTTCCTGTGATGTGTTGCCGAGCTTCTTCGACGGCCATCATGGCGGGGGTTGTGTCGCCGGTGTCTGGGTCAAAACCGGTGATTAGAATGGCACCAGCCAACGGTTGCGGGTACCAACGCACCTCGGTGAGTGGCACCACCGCTGCGCCGCTGACTAGCCCTTCGTCGTCGACCCAGGCAGCATGGTGTTCGTCGGGGTAGCCTGCGCCGGTTACGATGTCGCAGTTGATAACCTTGCGCATATCAGCGAGGGTATCTTTGGTGTCGAGCGTTGTTACGGCTACCGTGCTGCCGATGATGAGCAGCGCGCGGATTTGTTGACTCATTGCTTGGCCTCTGGGATTGGTAACTTGCCGTCGATCATGGCGTCGTAGAGTTTGCCAAGCCTGTGGGCGTGTGCCTTCGATGTAGCACCGCCTATTTTTAATGCGGCATCAACCCATTCCTCGCGAGGCGAGTTGAGCGGGCGGAAGTCATAGGCCGTGCCATAGAACAGCTCGCCACCACCGTCGCTGCCGCACCAAATTGCTTGCTCGCCATCCATGTGGTGAGCGACGATATGCGCCGTTTTACCTGTCGGTTTGTACAGGCATACGCTACCCACCGCAGGCAGCTTTTGATCTTCTTCAAAGATTGGGCGATAGGCGATGATGTCTGAGTCGTCGCTCATGTGTGTCCAGCGGACAAACTGTGGGTTGTCGGTCGTGCCCTGCCACCCGTTTCTGAGTAGGATTCGGGCGGTGTGCATGGCCGGTAGTGGGCATTCCTCGGCACCGTGCCATGGGAGCCAACCGTCGTGGTTGGCTTTTACTACCCGCCATGTGTCGCCTGATGGCATCCCCATGAGGATTTTGCCAGCATCGGCGTCGGTGGCGTTTTTCATTACTTTGTGTTCTTTGGTGCGTGTGTTAACGGTGTAGATCATAGCTGGTGTACCTCGTTTTCCTCGTCGATGAGGTAGAAGTCTGTGTCGGCAGGGTGATGGTCGGCGGTGGTGGCTGCTAAGCGACGGGCGTGATCCACGTCGCGTGCGTAGAAGGTGGCCTGCGACTCGTCACCGGCCATGAGTTCCCAGCGGTAGTAGTCCAGCCCCGTGGCGTTGTTCAGCACGAACTCGTTCTCGCCGTCGAAGTAGATAGCCACTTCGTTGGGGGCGTGGTCGGCAATCGCCTCGGCTTTATAGAAGGTGAGGTTATTGACGACGCGGTATAGGTTCCCAGCGGTTAGATGTAAGGATGTGTTCATTAGGCGACCTGTGAGCTGATGTCGTTATGGGGTTCGATATGTACGATTTCTGAGTAGTGGAACTCGCCAAAGCTGCGGTAACCGAGCGGGATACCTCGCCAGTTGCCGTTGGGTTCTAGCTCTGGGTGCGTGCAGAACACTTTGCGGTTGTTGCGTATCGTGACGATGGCTCCCCAGCGCAGCGGTGGATCGTCAAGGGACGAGGGTTCCTGGGGCTGGTCACGCAGGATAATCAGACTGGCCTTGGTCACTAGCTGCTGGTGGGTGGTGCCGCTGGCGTCGGTGTAGCGGATCACCGCGAGCTTTTTGGCTGGGTCGGGGATGCTGACGAGAAACAGATCGTGGCCGCGTGCATTGGGCCAGATTTTCTCGTCCTTTAGGGCGACACGGATGTTGAGGTCTTTCATGGTGGTGGTAACTCCTAAAGGTCGATTCCAAGGTCAGCGGCCAAGGATTCCAAATCGAGGTCTGAAACGTCGTCGGAGTAATCCTCATCGTCTGGGTCGAGGGTTGATTGCTCTGTGTCATCGGCCCACTGGACGGGGTTGCACACGTCCTGGTAGCCGAGCCATAACTGGGGTGCGTAGTCGTCACAGGGCACCGTTAGCTCGCCGCTGTACGAGGTGAACGTGTCGAGTTCGATCTCGTTGTAGGGCGTGGGGCTATCGAGCATCCAGATCACCGGCACGTCGGGTGCCACACGCTTGTGGTAGAGCGGCGGGATGGCATGGAGCGGGATGCCGTGGGGCTTCTGCGTCAGGGCAATGACCGCATCGTTGGGGTCGTCATAGCGGCTGTAGAAGGCATCCCACCACCGTTGGCTGGCCGCTCGGCCTGTGTCGACGAGCTTGCGTTTATATTCCCGTGCCCAGCGGTACACGGCCTGGGGCGTGACGCTGTATTTCGCGGCCAAATAGTCCACGGGGCAGCGCAAGGTGCGTTGCTCTTTGAGGACTGCCGTGGGGCGCACGTCGTGGTTGATCTTCAAGGGCAGGTTGACTTCGGCAAAAGCCCTGCGAAGCGTGTTGGGGGACACTTCGAAGGCCGCTGCCACGTTCAACAGCGTCCAGTGCGGGCGCATATACATCTCATACGCGCTCTGAATTGCTTGTCGCCCCTCGACTGTGGACAAGTCGAAGGTCTTTGGTCGAGCCATAGTGAGTCTCCTGGGGTTAGTACACGCGGTGCGAATAATAAGCATAGCGTATAGTTTTGCTAAGGGAAATATCGAGATTTGACTGTTTTGAGTAACCCGACACCTTTTGCTTTGAGTTGTAGAGGGCAACGAACCGCACAACCATGCGGCTTTCAGCCGATAAGTAGCGTGTCACCTAGAACTGAACTACCTGAATCTCAAATGCTTAACAAAAAGGGAACTGTAAACGGATGCAATTAAACCGCTTGCAGTTTGAATGGAATGAGTGGACGGGTTACTCTCATTGGTGAGGGCACCGCCCGTGACGCCTCGGTGTTTTCCGGCGAAAGTGTGCGGAAACCCACACACCATGCACTGTTCGACAGATTCGAACGATTAGCCCAAGAAACAGGACAATCGTTGCAAAAAATAGAACAAAGCCGATTAGCCCTGCTACTGGGGCCTCAAACATGGGTAAATAGTCGATTGCCACGTGAGCTGCGGCCTGTGGCGGGTTGGCCCAGAACCCTTGACTCATGCTCATAGACGCCTCCCCAAGTCCCGTGCCACGCGCTCATGGCGAGCGGCGAGTGTCTCAAGAGCCTGACGCGAGCCTGCTGCGGCATATCGGCTCTTGTCCCTGTACAAACGTGCTACGTCGATGTGACGCTGTATCAGTTCTGCTAGACGCATGACCTCCTCCCAGGGCCGATTGACCCGAGACAAAAAATTCTCAACGGAGTGTTGCTACCTTTGTAGGTGACGCGCTAATTAACGGCTGAAACCCGCGTGGTTATGGGCTTCGTTACCCTCAACAATCGAAATCAAAAGGTGTCGGGTTACTCAAATATGGCCATTTGTTGAGAGTCGTTATCAACGCCAAAAAAGTTATCCACAAAACGCTGGTCAAAAAATAACCAACACGGGGGCGAGGGATGTTGTACAAAGGGCTAGAGACAAAGATTATTCGCTGTGCTAATATTGTTGTACGGCGTCAGACCCGTTAAACAACAACCCGGCTTAGGCCAGTACGTCTTCGGTGGTGTGGTTGCACCAGTCTGACCCGATACGCGTACTGGCCTAAGTCGTCTCTGGAGAAAGGCTTTATGAAACAAGCACTTGCCATGATGGATACCATCAACCGTACCTGCGACGCCCGTGAGCTGCACGAGGCGCTGGACAACAAAACCCCGTTCCGTGACTGGATTCGCCGTCGCATTGAGGAATATGGTTTTGTAGAGGGTCAGGACTTCACTAAACTTGATCGCGCAAATCTGCGCGATCAAGATTCCACACACGGTGGTGATCGTCGCAGTGTCGACTACACAATATCCTTAGACATGGCCAAGCAACTCGCGATGCTTGAACGCACCCAGCTTGGCCGTGACGTTCGCCAATATTTTATTGACGCTGAGAAAGAGCTAAAGCGCAGGATTGACCAAGAGCGCCAGGAGATGATTAAGCGCCACGGCGACGAGGTAGCCATGCTCCACCACAAGAATGCCAAGATGGGCAACACCAACGCCTTGCTTCGGAACGCTGTTGAGGGCTACCGTAACGGCAACCGCTGGCGTGCTATGGCGTTCTTTGTCGAAGAAACCCGTGAGTATGTCACCCAACACAAGGCGGTTCTCACAGGCCACTTGGCGAATGATGAGTCCCATCGTGCTACGGTCATGGCTGTAGGCGGCTTGGTGTACATGGACGGTCTATCGCTTGCCCGCCTTCTAGGGCTTACGATACCGCAGGTTGCTAAGTTGACAACAACCGAGCAACGTCGTAGTTTTGAGGGCACTACTCTTTATTCGCTCGTCGAGATGCCTGAACCCCTTATGCTGTAACCCCCAACAAGGCTCCCATGACACGGAGCCTTTGTTTTGCTCCTACGCACTAATACATTTGTTGTAGGTGACGCGCTAATTAACGGCTGAAACCCGCATGGTTACTGGCCTCGTCACCCTCTACAACTCAAATCAAAAGGTGTCGGGTTACTCAACCCGAGGCCAAAGGGCCAAATGAAACAGGCCACGAGCCAATCGACCCGTGACCCTCGCTAATGGCCATTCATCCCAGATTCTTCTACAACGTTCCTTCGTCTCCAGGGCTTTGCTGAATGGCATATGGTTAGGGGCAAATGCCAAGTGACACATGACAAAAGCCAAGTGACACAAGACACATGATCCGAGTCCTGTGATATATGTCAGCTTGCAGCCAACAGACACATATCAAAAGACACACAACACACAACACAACGACAAAGAACAAGACGCTGACGCCGACGCAACGACGCGCAGTTCGGGGTTGACGCTGACGCTTAGTAGGTGGGTGGAAGGTGGGTGATCAGGTCAGGCGGATCAGGCCGTCACGATGTGGCAGATGGGTTCTTTGTTGACCTCTCTGCGCTTGAGGAACGCCAGGTCTTTGGCGTCCAGTAGACCCTTGCCATCACACCGGAAGCACTTCTCGTTGTGGAAGTGACCGAGGTGAGCGCTATAACGACCGCGCCCCTGGCAGTGTGGGCACACGCCGTTCTCGACGTGTTCACCCACTTCACGGGGCAGTGCGTCGAGGATGGCACGCACTGGATTGATCTTCTTGAAGATGGCGTACACGATGTACACCGGCTTGCCGCGTGTTATGCGACCGGTGGCTGTCCAGTTGTCGGGTACTGACTCTGGCTCTGGTTCTACGACTGTCTGTAGCTGGGCAGTTAGCTCAGCCATACGCTTTAGCATGTCCATAATGAACTCCTTGGTGATGGAAGGGGGGCCGAAGCCCCCTGGTTGGTGGTTATTTGTCGAACTTGGTGCCTACGAGCATGGCTTGTAGACGTGCGCGGGCACGGTCGCCACAGGCTTCGAGCAGCATGACGTTATCGCTGCCGCCTTCTGCCTTCATCGCTTTGACCGCTTCTTCTTGCGTGCCGTAATGGCCGCGCATGTTCCAGTACACCGGCGGCTGCTCAGGCATGAGCGGTTCACCTTCCTTTAGCTCCTCCTTCGGTGTGTGTAGTGCTTTCCATACCGGCGCGAGTGCTTTGTCCAGCGCACGCATTTCCTTGTACAGAGAGCGCAGGTTGATGAGCGTCTCGTCACACCGTTCCAACACACGGCGCAGGATAGCGACCTCTTTCTGACCCGCTGTGTCGAACTGTGCGCTGATGGTGCGGCGCGACACTCGCTTCTTGCCGTCTGGCCCTGTGTATGTCTCGAACCAGGACGTGTCGCGTACCACGTCTTCCTTGATCCACTTGGTGCCGCCAATTCGTGTTGCTTCCACGTCACCCACACTCCAGTCCTGGGTAGTGATAACCGCGCCGAAGGCTTGGTTACGACTCGCGTCGCACACGTCGACCAGACACTCTTCCTCTGTTACCTCACCCCATCCTGCGAGGTACCACGTCCGCTCTTGGCCTTGGTCTTCACCTTGGCCTTCATCGTTGGCCAGTGACCGTGCCCAGGTGGGATTGGGACGACCAGAGCGTTCTTCGTCGAACTCCTGAGCCACCACCTTGTCGATCTGTTCTTCGATACGATCCTTGAGACGCGACAGCGACCCCATATCACGCCAGATGCGACGGGTGGCGTGGTTGACTGCCCAGCGCTCGTAGGTGCCGACGCTCATCTCCATGTCCTCTGGCGGTTGAGCCAGCAGCCCTTGCGTGAGGATCAGTGCGCGCTTGGCGCACTTCTTCTCATGCTCGGCGTTCAGTTCCTTGATGCGGGCGTCGATCTTCTTCCGTAACCGCTTGTTGGCAGCTTCGTCGTCCTTGGAGAACCGAAGTCCTTGCTCACGGGCTTCGACCAGCGCTTGGTTGGGGAAGTAGGACGCTGTTGCTGCCCATGCTTCCGTCAAGCGTTCCAGTAGCGGCTCCCACATCGGGTGATCGGTTGGCAGCTTGAGGTCATGCACGCGCACCAACACTTGGGTCAGCAGCCCTTGCATCCCTTGAATGTCGCGTGGGTTGTACTCGAACAACTGACGCGGTTCGTGTAATGCTACGTCGAGCCAGCCTTCGTCCGGGGCAGGCTTGCCTGAGTTGTTACGAACTCCATTGCTTTGTGCCTCCCGCTCGTAGCGGGCCATCGTCTGCTCCTCAGACACGTCGTAGGCCAGTCCCGATGCCTCGTACTCAGCGTCCGCGTGCTGATCCTCAATCAGCGCGGCAAGTTCACCGCTGTGGTTGAAGCCGCTTGACTCGGGGTTGCGGTGCAGTGAGCGGATGCGAGTGTGAACTGCCAGGGTAGGCGGTACCTCCAAGCGCTTGTTGTTGGAGGTGGCCGACTCCATCTCGGAGTGGATGACACCCTGCACGATAGTGAGCAACTCATTCAGCTCATTAAGCTTGCCAACCGTTTGTGCGTAGCCGGTGATACCCAGCAGGTGCGCTGCCCACATCTCCTTGGTCAGCGTGGTCAGTGCCCAGGGCGCTTGCCACATGGCCGACATACCAAGGCGCTTGTACTTCAACACCTCGCCCTGGCGGTTGTACTCAGGGATAGTGGTGCTGATGATGTGGTGAATCCAATCCCCAGGTGATTGATCACCTGTGATGAGTGGAGCGAAGGTCTGCACCGCACGCTTGGTTGAGGTGCTTGCCAGCTTGTTCATAGTGGTGTTAACGTTGAGTTTCATCATTGATGTCCTTCGATAATGTTGATGATGTAGGTCACTGACTGTTCCAGCAGCCAGTGACCACCTCGACCCCCCCAGTGGGGGTCGAAACAAGGTTCCTTGAGTTTGAAACCGAAAACGGCTGGAACCGGAAGCCGAATCCGGGTCGGTGCCCCCGCTGCGCAGGGACTCCACACCACACCACGCGACTCTCGACAAAAATCTCGGCACATTTTTCTCGGCACATTTTTCTCGTGCCCTAAACCCCTCACCAAAAATTTTCTACAAAATTTTCCCATAAGGTCTTGACACCTTGGCCTTATCTGCTCCGTCGCTGTACAATATACGCACAGCTTATATTCAACGCCGGATAACCCATGCCCTACGACCCGAAAGAAATGGCCAAGCAGCAGTTGGTCAATATGGAGACTGACGCCGATCTCGGCGCGGTTTCTTTGCCTCGGATTACTGCCCAGCAGCGGTACTACGTGGCCGCTCGCGTTGGGGGGATGAACCCTGCCCAAGCATCACGGGAGGCGGGGGCGGAAATCCACATGGGGTACCGGTGGGAGAAGACACCGGAAATCCAGGCGCACATCCGGCATTACGAGGAGGAGTTCACCAAACAGGTACTCCCTCGCGTGCGTTTCACGCTGGAGAACGCGCACCAGATGTACATGAACGCGTACCACTCGGCAGGCACCAGTGCCGAAATGACGCGGGCCACGGATTCGTTGGTGAAGCTCCACGGGCTGCTTGAACGGCCTGAGAGTGAAAAGACCCTGCCGACCAACGCCAAGCAGCTTGAAGGGTTATCCACCCAGGAGCTTCTCAAGTACGCGGCGATCGGCATGGACACCTTGCGTCCTGGTGAGGTGTATGACGCTGATGAGTTTGCCGATGAGGACGACGATCAGTGAGCATCAAGGAACCCAGGCCAAAGCGTAAGGTGGCCAAAGGCAAGGATCGCAAGGTACATACCCGCAACTGTGAGCGGTGTGGTAATGACACGCCGCTGACGCTGCTGGATAAGAATGTGTGCGTTTACTGTCGCGCCGAAGAAGCGGCACCGGACATAGAGCGCACGGCGCAGGAAGAGACGGCGGAGAAAGAACGCCAGCGCCGATTGGCCAGGGAGAAGGCCAAGCGTCAGGAAATGTACCGCCAGACCCAGCAGGCGGAGAAGGAGCGGGCGCAGAAGGAAGCACAGCGCCGTGCCCAAGAGCAGGCGATCTTTGACCAGCAGGAGGAGGCCAGGAAAGAGTTGGCCCGCCGCGAGTTGGCCAAAACCCACCTCCTGCCGATGGTGCTTCGGGCGAACCCTGACTATCTACCTGGGTGGGTACATAAGGACATCTGCGAACACCTGGAGTGGTTCAGTAATGCGGTGGCAGCAGGGCAGTCGCCACGGTTGATAATCAACATGCCGCCCAGGTCAGGCAAATCAGAATTAGCCTCTCGCATCTTCCCCGCGTGGCACTTGGGTCGTAACCCAGGCCACGAGATCATCGCTTGTTCGTATGCAGGCTCCTTGGCGAATGACTTTAGCCGCAAGGTGCGCGGCCTGCTACGCGAGCAGAGCTTCCAGTCGGTATTCCCTGACGTGGCACTGGCCAAGGATAGTCAGTCGGTGGAGGTGTGGAATACGAACCACGGCGGTGGTTATGTGGCGGCGGGTGTAGGTGGCCCGATCACGGGTCGCGGTGCCCACATCTTAATACTGGATGACGCAGTTAAAAATCGTGAGGACGCGGAGTCGGAATCCACCCGCCAATCTGTCTGGGACTGGTACACCTCGACAGCTTACACTCGTCTGGCTCCGGGCGGCGGCGTCATTTGTATGGCTACCCGCTGGCACGACGATGACTTGCCTGGGCGTTTGATCAAGCAGATGGAGGACGGCGAGGGCGACCAGTGGAAGGTGGTGCGCTACCCAGCGATTGCGGAGCACGACGAACTGTTCCGCCGTCAGGGTGAAGCGCTGCACCCTGACCGTTATCCGGTGGACGCCCTGGAGCGGATCAAGCGGACGATTGGCCCGCGTGACTGGTCGGCGCTCTATCAGCAGAACCCCGTGGCGGATGACGGGGATTACTTCACGAAGGACGATTTTCTCTGGTACCGGCAGCAAGACTTGCCGCCGCTGGAGGAGATGAACTTCTACACCGCCTGGGACTTGGCGATCGGGCAGAAGGAGCAGAACGACTTCACCGTGGGTATCACGGTGGGGGTGGATCGCAAGGACAACATCTACGTGGTGGATATCCAGCGGGGCCGGTGGCGAACGCTGGAGATCATCGAGAAGATGCTCCAGGTGCAGCGGGTCTGGCAGAGCCGACTGGTGGGCATTGAGCGTGGCCACATACTGATGACGATGGGGCCGATCCTCGAGAAGCGCATCCGCGAGACGCGGATTATGATGCCGATTGAGGAGCTAAAGCCAGGTCGCCAGGACAAGATTGCCAGGGCGCGGCCTATCCAGGCACGGATGCAGCAGCGTCGGGTCTACTTCCGCCAGCACTGCGACGCGACACTTGCGCTCTATGCCGAGATGCTCCGCTTCCCCAACGGTACCCACGATGACGGCGTAGACAGCATGGCCTGGATAGGTCAGCTTTTAATGCAGTTCACGTCGACACGCGAGAAAAAGCAACCGCCAAAACGCTCTTGGCGTGATAAACTATCCAAAACTATTCGCAGTGCTAATAAACGCACAGCGATGACTTCTTGAGGTTTTCACTGAATGGCGAAGGCGACCAACAAGCCCGATGACACTCTCGTTGCCCAGCGGCAATGGGCGCACTACGTTCGTGCCCGTGACAATGGGCACGATGAATACGTGGCGATGGCCAAAAAGTGCGACGCGTTTTATCGCGGCGATCAGTGGTCAGAAGCCGATCGCAAGAAGTTGGAGGACGAGGGGCGTCCGGCGATGACGTTCAACCTTATCCTCTCGACGATCAACACGGCGCTAGGTGAGCAGTCGAGCCGCGAGGTGCAGATTGGCTTCCTACCCAAGCGCGGTGCCAACCGCGAGGGGTCACTGGTTCTGTCTAAGGTGGCCCAGTCCATCATGCAGGCCAACGACTACCACTTCGTTGAGAACTTCGTCTTCGCCGACGGTATGATCCAGGATCGCGGGTACTTCGACGTGCGGATCAGTTTCGAGGAGAACTTGATGGGCGACGTGTCTATTAAGCACCTCGACCCGTTGACCGTGATCCCTGACCCCGAAGCCAAGGACTACGACCCGTCTACCTGGAACGAGGTGATGGTCACGTCCTGGGCGAGCCTGGATGAGATCGCCACCAAGTATGGCAAGGACAAGGCCGACGCGGTGCAGTCGCTTGTTGATAGCGGCGAGTATTACAGCTACGACTCTATTCGCTTCGGCACCAATCGCTTCGGTGGCGAGAGCTTTATGTCGCCTGACAACCACCACGGGTATGAGGACGTGGACGACCGCGTGGTGAAAAGCGTGCGGATTGTCGAGCGTCAGCATTACCAGTGGGTGGATGAATTTGTGCTGGTCGACCCTGATACGGGCGATATGCGCGAAGCGCCTGCCGGTATGGACGAGGAGCAGGCCAACGCCCTGGCTCAGAAATACGGCATCCAGGTGATGAAGCGCCCAGGCCGCAAGGTACGCTGGACGGTCACCGCTGACCATGTGGTGCTTTACGATGACTGGTCGCTCTACCGCACGTTTACCATCGTGCCGTATTTTCCCTATTTCCGTCGCGGCAAGCCGTTCGGCATGACGCGCAACCTGCTCAACCCGCAGGAGTTCTACAACAAGGCGCGCAGCCAAGAGTTGCACATTGTTAACACCACGGCCAACTCTGGCTGGATCACGGAAGATGGCTCCCTAGTCAACATGACTGAGGATGAGCTTTCTGAGAAAGGGGCTGAAACCGGCCTGCATCTGGTGTACGCCCGTGGTTCCACGCCACCGCAGAAGATCACCCCCAACCATGTGCCTACCGGCCTGGATCGTATCTCCGATAAGACGGGGATGGCGATTCAGCAGATCAGCGGCATGAACGACGGCATGATGGGGCAAGCCAGCGCCGAGGTATCGGGCGTGGCCATGGATCGCAAGACCCAGCGCGGCCAGATTCAGATGGGCCAGCCGTTTAAGCACCTCGCCTATTCGCGCAAATTGGTCGGCAAGAAGATGTTGGAGCTGATCCAGGACTTTTACACCGAGGAGCGCTCGGTGCATATCCTGCACCCAGATGACCCAGAGCAGCGCGAAGAAGAACTGATCATCAACCAAATCGACGCCACCGGTCGCGTGCTGAATAACGTGAGTGCGGGGCGTTACGACATCTCGATCACGACGCTGCCGACCCGCGACAACGTGGACGAGGACGAGTTTGCCCAGATGATGCAGATGCGTCACGAAGGCGGGGTGATGATCCCAGACGACGCGATCATCCGTCGCTCGAACCTGACTGACCGCGAGGAGTTGGCTGACCGTATCCAACGGATGCTGGGTCAGGCCGAACCGACCGATGAAGAGATTCAGATTCAGCAGAAGCTACAGCAGCTTGAAATTGCCAAGCTGGAAGGCGAACTCAGCAAGCTACAGGCACAGGCTGAGCAGCTTAAAGCGTCCGCCGCGAAGGATATGGCGACGGCTGAGAAGACCGCTGGTGGTATGAACTCGCCGGAAATGCAGCACAGCCAGGACAAGCTGGAAGCGGAAATCTCGCTCAAGCGCGAGGAGCTAGCGACCCGCCTACGTCT
The DNA here is from genome assembly GCF_024158645.1 of Halomonas sp. 707B3. Classification (NCBI taxonomy): domain Bacteria; kingdom Pseudomonadati; phylum Pseudomonadota; class Gammaproteobacteria; order Oceanospirillales; family Halomonadaceae; genus Halomonas; species Halomonas sp. 707B3. The sequence continues at coordinate 11,675 of NZ_JAMZBE010000014.1, read as the reverse complement.
CGCCGGTATGACCCACATGGCCCGTGGCCAGGGCGAGCAGCTACGCACCGCTGCCCAGCTTGCTACCACACGATTCCAGGGCGAAACACAAATGGCCATCGCCCAGGCCAACCGTAACCGCAACCCTGCCAGCAAGGAGCCCAAATAATGGCTAAAGATACCGCCGACCAACAAACCGCAGAGTTTGACTACAGCGGTCTATATAACGAGGACAACCCGACGGAAAGCCTGTCGGGCCTTGACCTGGGTGATGAGCTAGAGCCGACCGATACCACGACAGAGGAGCCGGAGGAAGAAGCGCCTGTCGAGGAGCCGGAAAGCGAGGACACGGAGGAGGAAGATGATGCGGCTTCCGATGATGCTGAGGAAGGTGGTGAGGAACCTGACGATTCGGCTGCTGATGATGAAGCTGAATCGACTGAGGAAGAAGCGCCTCAAGAAGAAACACCCAAACCAAAACAACCCTTCATTCCTAAGTCGCGTTTCGACCAGCGTACTGCGCAGCTACGAGCGGCGGAACGGGAACTAGAAGAGACACGTCGCAAGCTCCTTGAGCTTGAGACAGCGAAGCAGAAGGCCGAACGCGAAGCCAATACGCTGTCCGAGGAGCAGATTCAGCAGAAGATGACCGAGGCAAACACCGCGCTGCTGGAGGGGGACACTGAGAAGGCGTCCAAGCTCCAAAGCGAGGTGTTTGCGGCGCTGCGCCAAGGCACTCAGGCGGTAGAGCAGACCACCGGCGAAAAGATCGACCCCAACAAGATTGTGGCCGACGTTCGTGACCAGATGACCTTTGAGCAGACGCTTGAGCGCATCTACTCGGAGTATCCGGCGCTGAACGAGAACTCTGACCAGTTCGACGAGGCGATCAGCCAGGAAGCGGTAGAGCTACAGTCGTTCTATTTCAAGCAGGGGTACACCCGCGCCGAGGCTACCGAGCGAGCGGTACTGGCCGTTTCCCGTCTGCATGGGTTGGAGTCCACTGCCCCCCAGGCCGACGCGCCGAAGGTGAACAAGCAGGCGGAAATGGCCAAGCGTGCCCAGACCGAAGCGAAGAAAAGCAAGGTCGAAAAGGCACGCAAAGCACCGCCGAGTAGCATTGGTGCCGGAGGCCACAGCGAGAGCAGCACCGACCACATGGACGTGGATAGCCTGACGGTGGAGGATTGGGCAGCGCTGCCGGATTCCGTGCGAGCGCGATTGCTCGGCGATACGCTGTAAGTGTTGCAAATATAATACGCATGGCTTATATTTGTAGTCGTTGAGACGGGTGGTGGCCCTGACCTCCCCAGGGATGGGGAACCCTCAACATACTTCTCACGCCATGGGGAAGAGTCCTCCTTCGACACCTGAACAACCCCCAGTCTTTAAAAGGCTGGGGGTTTTTCTTTTACGAGTCACATGCGGCTTGGCCCTATGACATAGCAGCAGTCATGCTATCCGCAACGGCGGCCAAAGCTTCGCCGGAAGTTTTCCCTTCGTGTGTTGCCGGGGTGGCTGTTTTCTGAAAGGCAAGTCGTTGGGCTATTACCGCCTTGCTTCTCGCTGCGGCAAGATTGTGGCGCAGTTCGAGCAGACCAATATCACTGGCAGTGTCCTTACCTACCTCGGAGAGCATTTGGCGCACGTCCCCCTCAACATAACGGAGAGCATCTGCTAAGGCGCTATAGGACGCTGCGTTGGCATCGACTCCGGCAGGCATACCATCCAGGCGTTCAATATCCACTTCGAGCAACTGTGCCAGTCGCTTGGCCTTAGTGGCTGCACGCCGGAGTGCTTGTCGCGGTTCGCTTCTTCGAGGGTGTTGGGGCTGGACATGGGGTGCAGAAGCAGAATGCGCAAGAGCCTCAACTACTGCGGAGGCGGAACCTACGCCGCTGGCGAGTCCCGCCAAGAAGCCGATCGCAATGCTCACACCTGTCTTTTTTGTTCCAACGGCCATCTTCGGCTCCCTCTCTAACTCCTGCTTTTAGTTTAGAGTAGGAGTCACTATTCTGCTGCAATGTTTGCAGAGCTGGGGATTATAGACCCCCGTTATGTCTACGGCAAACACGCAACTTGCTCTTATACACGCATTGCGTATAATGTAACTGCGGGTTAGCTCACGATACGAGCCAGGGTCGCTTCCTTAACAGCGCACTTGCTACGGCAGTCCACGAGACGGACAGAGGTTCACAACATGACTGACTTTGATGCCTAGCGAGTGGCTATTACCTCGCGGGCGATAATATGCGAGGCCGATAATGGCGAAGACGAATTTTGCTGCCCTGACCGACGAACAAAAAACGGCGTGGGGCATGGATTTCTGGGCACACGCCCGTAACCGTTCTTTTATCAACAAGTTCCTGGGCAAGTCCGCGAACTCAATGATTCACCACGTCACCGAACTCCGTAAGGATAAGAAAGGTGCCCGTGCGGTGATGACGTTGGTTGCCGACCTGACCGGCGACGGTGTAGTAGGCGATAACCGCCTGGAAGATAACGAAGAGGCGCTGAAATCCTTCGACACCGTTATCCAGATCGACCAACTGCGTAACGCCAACCGTATTGAAGGTCGCATGGCGGATCAGAAGTCGATCGTGAACTTCCGCCGCGAATCCCGCGACAAGCTGGCCTACTGGCTCGGCGATCGCATGGATCAGCTTGCGTTCCTGTCGCTGTCCAGCCTGCCGTTTAGCCTACACACCAACGGTGCGCCCCGTACAGGCTCTACGCTACCCAACCTGGAGTTTGCCGAAGCTACTCCGGCCCCGACCACTAACCGCCAGTTCTATCTGGGCGCGAACGGTGATCTGGTACAGGGTACTGGCTTCGACGCACCGGACGGCTCGCTGACCCCGCTAACCTACAAGTCGCTGGTTCGCATGAAGGCTAACGCCAAAGATGCTTACCTGAAACCGCTGCGCAGTAACGGCGGCGAAGACCTGTACATGGTGTTCGTAACGCCCCAGGGCATGGCTGACCTGCGCCTTGACCCCGACTTTATCCAGAACGTCCGCCACGCTGGCGTCCGTGGTAAGTCCAACGACCTGTTCTCTGGTGCTTCCAGCGTGATGGTCGATGGCATGATTATCCACGAGTACCGCCACGTGTTCTCCAACGAGAAGGCGGCTACGGGTGATCGCTTCGGTGCAACCACCGGTGCCGATATCGGCCAGCGCGTACTGTTCTGTGGCGCGCAAGCCCTGGGCATGGCCGACATTGGTACCGCTGAGTGGGTCGAAGATGTGTTCGACTACGAGAACGAGCTGGGTATCTCCGTCGCCAAAATCTTTGGCTTCCTGAACCCGCAGTTCAAGGGCAACCTCGCCAGCTTCGACTCGAAGGAGAACTTCGGTGTGATGGTGCTGGATACCGCGCTGTCTATCTACGCGTAATACCTCGGCAGGGTAGGCGATTGGGCGGTTTAACCACCGCCCCTTTTTGGAGAAGTAGCAATGACTCAGTACGTTTCTGACAAAGACCTCCAGGTTGTCAAAAACGGTGTCACTGCCCGATTCAAAGCCGGTATCCCGCGCCCACTCCGCGAGTCGCTAATCGAAGCGGCAATCGGCATGGGCGTCCGACCAGCAGACGGCAAGGCACCAGAACTACCGAAAAGCGATGCGAAACCGTCGCTTGAGCATATCGCCGAGGCGATCAAGACCATCAAAGCCCGTGGCCGCAAAGAAGATGTGACGACCACCGGCGAAGTCCGCATGAAGGCGCTGGAAGCGGAAGTGGGCCACGATGTGACCACCGAAGATCGCGACGCCGCAGCGGCACTGATCGAGGGCTGATAGATGCCGGTACAAGTGAGCGATGTTCTATCGCGGGCGCAGAAACTTATCCAGGACGACACCGGTATCCGGTGGCCGTTGCCTGAACTGGCGTGCTGGTTCAACGACGGTGCCCGGGAGGTGGCGATCCACAAACCTTCCGCGTCGGCTAAGAGCGTCGTTCTTCCACTTGTACGTGGCACTCGGCAAGTGATCCCTGCGGGGGCACTGATGCTTCTTCGGGTGATCCGTAACTTGAAATCGGGCAGCACTGACAGTAACCGCATTGGCGGGCGTTCAGTGCGCGTGGTCAACCGCGATGTGCTGGATACCCAGCACCCCGATTGGCACGACGAAGATGTGGCGGCGTTCTCGCCCCAGGTGAAGCACTTCGTGTTCGATGAGTCTGACCCTACCGCTTTCTATGTCTACCCAGGTAACGACGGCCAGGGCAGGGTAGAGGCGCTGGTATCGCACTCGCCGGAACCGGTCAACACATCGGGCACTACGCTCAGCGCCTACAACGTGCCGATGCCCTTACCCGATGTGTACGCCAACGCGGTGCTGGACTATGTGCTGTATCGCGCATACTCCAAGGACGCATCGTTTGCGGAGAACATGCAGCGGGCGGGTGCCCACTACAACGCGTTTACCACGTCGCTGGGGATCAAACTCACCAACGAAACGGGGGCTGGCCCAACCACGGCTGGCTATCGGGTAACACGCGATGCTTGATCTGTACGAAGAACTGCTCCCCGACGTACTGATCTCGGTACCTGGGTGTCCTGATCTGACCGCCGAGCGTGCCATTTCCCGTGCTGCTCGCCAGTTCTGCATGGACACCCACGCGTGGCGATACACCACGGAGTCTCAGCCGGTGATCAAAGGGCTACGCGACGTAGAACTGGGTGTACCGGCTGAGGCGATGATTATCCGCCCATTTTGGGTAACACTCGGCAGTCGGCAGTTGTTGGGTATCTCTGCGTCAAAGATCACAACGGAGGAGGCCAACCCAACGGGCTACATTATCGCGCCCTCCGGCACACTGATGTTGGACTGCCTGCCAAAAGAGACAGTGGTACAGGATGCGCTGGTCGCCCACTTGGCCCTTGCGCCCAAGCGGGGCGAAGCGGTGCTGGCCGATGAGCTAGCACCGTTTCTCGATATGATCCAGACCCTTGCCACGGCGTACCTACTCACCATGCCCTCTGTTGAGTGGCGCGATCGCCAAGCGGCCAGCGATATGTTCTCGCTGTACCAAGGCGGGGTGCCGGAGGCCAAGCGGTTTGGGCAGCAGCGCAACCAATCCATCCACCGGACGGTGAAGTATGGCGGCATCTGAGGTCGATTTTGTCCTGGTGGATAGTCGCCCGCTGCTTCGGTCGGCGTCCCCGTTACTGGAAGAAGGGCTAGCTGCCATCCAGGCGCGGGGCATGTCTACCGATATGTGCTTCGGCGATCTCTACGCGGAGCTACTGGCTGGCCGACTGGCGTGCCGTTTGATCCGACTCGATACCGAGGTGATCGGGTTTGTTATCACTGAGGTGGTGCCGGAGCATAACGGGGACAAGACGTTGTGCGTTTCCTATATCTACGGCGATCGTCCGACGGTCGATGTAACCGAGGCCGTAGTCGATGAACTGTCATTCTGTGCCCATGAGCAGGGTTGTAGCAATATCCGCTTTAAGACGATTCGTACTGGTTGGGAGCGCAGGTTAGCTCGGTTTGGTTTTCACCCCACGGCGGTAGAACTTACCAAAGCAGTTGGAGGTTAGCATGGGTGGAAGTTCCCCCTCAAAGCCTGAAATGACGCTATCCGAGAAGGCGCAACACGCCGTCGCGGCGGCGGAATGGGATCACTACAAACAAAACTACGCGCCGCTCGAAAACCGATACTTGAGTGATTCACGCAAGGATTACGAGGGGCGTACCCAGGCCCAATCGGCCAGCCAAGTCATGCGAGAGGGCACCGAGGCCATGCGACTCTCGGCGCTCGGCGGCGGTGTGTCCAAAGTGGGTGGCACGGTCGCCGATGCGCTAACGATGTCGAACGTCGAATCGGCCTCTAGTGCCCAGCAGCTACGCGATAACCGCATGACGGGGGCGTTGGGTATTGGTCGTGATATTGCTACCGGAACGACAAGCTCGATGGCGTCATTGGCTCGCACCGGCGCGCAAGGCAGTATCAACAACATGCGTAACAAGCTGACGGTGGATATGGCCAAAGATCGCGGTAGCACAGCTCGCGGCCCAAGCTGCCGAAGCGGCTGCGGGAGGTATGAGCGGCGGTGGCGGCGGCACACCCACGGCAAGCAACAGCCTTTACACCAACGCAGCGCTACAGCGCACTAACACACAGCAGCAGGCGTCGTGGGCACCTCCTCCGAGTGTTCGTAGATGATTAGTGACCCGAAGGAGTAACGTATGGCCCAGACACTTGAAGATTTGCAGGCCAAATTAACACCACGCCCTAGTTTAAAACTCGGCGATGGTGTTAACAGCACCACTATTCGCGACGCGAATGCGATATGGCAACGCGAGAATGCTGATGTGTTAGCCCAAATCAAGTCGTTGCAGTCTAGCGCAACAACGGGCTATCAACCGGATGGTACTTACGAACTCAACCTGGACGTGACGGACGAACAGGCGGAGGAGATGGCGGGGCGCGTGGCACGCGAGCAGTTCGAACGCTACATGCAACGGTTCGCCCCCCAGGAAAAAGCCATCCTCGCTACGCAGGACGACACCCGCGCCCAGGATGCCGCGTCAACGGCCCAGGCGGATGCAGTTCGGAGCCGTGCGGCGTTGGAGCGAATGCGTTCGCGTTATGGGGTGACCAACAACGCAAGTCAGCAGCAGGCGGAAGCGTCGAACTTTCAGCGCTCCACGGCGCTGGGTTCCCTTTCGGCGGTTAACTTTGGTCGCCAGCTTGACGAGGATCGCCGGTTTAACCTCCAAGGTGCGATGTTGAATATCGGCAATAACCTACAGCAGAGCGCCCAGAACGGGCTAACCGTTTCTGCTACCAACGCCGCTGCGCGTGAGCAGGCATACCAGTCGGCCAGAGCGCAGCACAAAGCCAACCAGTGGGGAATCCTCGGCTCTATATAAGGGGGCGGTTAATGTTACAAGCACTAGGTATCCTCGCTGGAGCGTACAAAGGCTATCAGCAAGGGCTAGAGAACCGGCAAATTCGCCAACTGCGCGATTTGCAGGCTGAAAATTATCGGCTGCGTAATGAAAGCGCACGGCTAGATAACGATTTTGCCCGCGACACGTTTGGTTATCGGCTTGACCAAGAACGTGGCAACGCCAACTATGAACTTGGCCGTGGTCGCAAGACGCTTGCCGAGGCTCGCCAGGAAGAAGAAATCGAGCGGCAGGGGCTACGCGTCTCCCAAGAACAGGGCAAAGACCGATACGAACATAATCGTGCTGACTACTGGGGAAGTGCGGCTGTCGAGGCGGCGTCTGACGCTAACGTGGCAGTACAAACCGAACAGTCGCGTATCGAGAAGATTCATTCTGAGGCAGAGAAAGCGTACCAGGATGCGGTCAGGTCGGGCATTTCTACTCGGAGCGAGGCGTCTACTTTCTTCGGCGCTCGTCTTTCAGAAAAACTCGGTGAGCGCTCGTTACCCGAAGCACTTGAAGACCCTTCTGTTATGGGGGACATCAGGGCGCAATTAGAAGTGCAGTTTGACCATCTACTTAGCCCAGGACAGCGTATTGCCCAGTTGGTGTACAACGACGAGGCGGGTGGGTATATGGTCGCTACCCAAATGCCCGACGGCTCTTTTAAGCCTATCACACGGAATCGTTCATCTGATCCAGACGACCCACCTATGGTGTTCAGCCCAGAAGAGGTCGAGGGTGTGCTACTCGGCGAAGCGGCGGGCGACTATCGCACGCTACAGGCGCAGCGGCAGTTGGCTACGGGCGCGGTATCTAGTCAGGCAGAGGGTATTCGCCGACAGCACGCGGAAGATACAACGACCGCTGCCCAGCGACGGATGCAAGCGGGCGAACAGGCCATTCAATCCGAAAAGCTTCGCCAAACGCTTGCTGATCTACGCGCCCGCCGCGAAGAATTGGTGGCACAAAACGGTCGCGTCTCTGTACCCAACGGCGTTGGCACTATTCGTGGCGGCGTAGCCTCTGGCGTCCAAATGGTAGATAACAGCTCGCAGATCGAAGCGGTGGATACAGCGATCGAAGAAATAGAGTCTAGTTATCAGCAACCTTTGTCACGCACCCCAGACGAATGGCGTTCTGAACAAGCCGCGATGACTGATTACCTCGCGTCGGGCGATGAGCGCCTGACTAACACGCTACGCAACTTGGGCGGCGCAGCCAACGAAGCGCGTCTGGTATCGCAGGCATCCGGTGGAGAAATCCCCGTCAACCAAGCGGTCGACAACACATTGGGTCGTGGCCCAAGTCTTGCGTCGCTCACGCCTACTGAGCGTGTTCAGAATCAGGCGGATGTGGCTCAGGCTAACGATACGATTATGGCTTCTGTCGAGGACACCTTCGACCGCGCCCTTGAGACGCTTCAAGACAGTGTGGATGCACGGGAGCTAGCGGAGCGCGGAATGAAGCAAGACGATCTTAGCCGTGTGGCACGTAGCGCTTGGGCGTCGATGTTTAACAGCGAAGGGCACACTGATCTTATCTCTGCGGCCTCCGGCTCACCCCGTGACCGTATTGGGGTACAGGTGTTGCTTGCCGCTGCGGCCAACGATGCCATGTACCAGGGTGGCGACGCAGGGCGTTTCATCAAAGAGACGCTTCGTGGCGCTTCCCCAGCGGTCATCCGCATGGCCTCGGAGTTTACCAACGATGACGCATTTGCAGGTGTACCGGATGGCGAACGTCTAAGAGCTGTCGACCGCGCCGTACAGCTTATGGAGGATTACAACCTCAACGCGACCCAGGCTAAGACACGGGCGTTGCAGGAAATGAGAGAGGGGCGCGGTTAATGAACCGTTAACCCGTGCTCTTTACCGGTGCTGTCGGCGTAGGTACGTGTTTGCAAGGGTAGCAAAGCCTGTCTAACGGGCACGGTGTCATCTGGCAACCCCCATCGCTTACTTGGGGAAGAGCGTCCGGGAGTGCGTGTTTCCCCCATCATCCCGAGTGTTTCCAGGTAGGCCGCTGCCGTTGATTGCAAGCGGCTTGAAGTTTCTGGCTTACACACTGGAAACTTGCTTAGCATTTCCAGAACACATAGCACGCGCCGGAAGCCTACATCGTCAAGCTGAACGCGTAGATTCTTCAGTTCGTCGTCTGATGGCTTATAGCCCCGATACCAAACCGCTCTCGCTAGGTGTGTAACACCCTCGACGTTTTTGTCGAGCGGTGTTGCCCCGACCATATAGAGTCTTTTGTTGGCTTCACGGCTCATGGTCACCTCCGTACTCTTCAAGCACTGTGCTTAGATTTCCCAACAGGCGCATTGGTTCACCGACAGCGTAACCTATTGCCTCTTCCGCCAGCAGCTTAAACTCGTCAACGTCGACATGGCTTAAACTCAGAAGCGCCTGTATGTCCTCTCGATCGCGTTCCCCAAAACGCCCGAGTTTGGTGATTGCAACATCGACTGGGCTGGCGACATACACCTCAACGTTATTGGCGTTGCCCTGCACCGCGAGCCTGACAACGCGATCCACATAGTCATAGTGTAGTGGTGCTAACGTCGAGCTGTATCGAGCGTCATATTCCAACACCTTTCACTCGTTGTCTTCGTCAATGTACTCATAGGGTTCTTCGAGTAGCATTGCGATTATCTCGTCTTTATTTGCACTGCCGTGTGAAGCTAGTTCCGCATCTATGTCTGCGCTACCACGCGCACGTGTGTGTATGTGTACTGCACACCCACCAAATATGATCGCTTTGAATACGCCACTTTTTCCATCAGCATAAGTAGGGCCAAGAACCCCAAAGAAGTCTACTAGTGCTTTGCCGAGCGGCGAAGTTGGCTCTATGCAAGGTGGGTTTTGCGGAAGGTCATCCATAGTTTAACCAAGAGCTGGATAATTCTCTTAGGATAGCATTTAGGGATAGCCGAAGCACTTTCAGTGTCATGTTTATATAAATACGCATAGCGTATAATAGATGGCAATAGCCGCCCATTTTCGTTTCTGGAGCCTGTATGTCCGACAATAATGATTTCTACACCACTGATGGCGATACGTTTAACGACCCCGAACATGGGGCGGTGCGCGTTCGTGGTGTGGACACCCCTGAAAACACTCCCAAGTCGGGGATGCACCCAGGCGGTTGGCAGGCGACAGAGGCCACACGGTACGCGCTTCGCAATGGTTATGAACTTGGCCCACAGGAAGGCACTACCTACACTCGCGGTGTTCACGACGTAACGCTAGCCAACGGCGAGCGGTTATCAGACACCTTGATTCGCAACGGCCTTGGCTCGCCTACCGGTTTTTCTGATCCACAAAACAATGCAGCGTTCGCCGCTGGTGTTGCGGATGATTTGTTCAACCGCCCCGCGAGTGACCCCTATTACCGTGAGCTGAGAGACTCTGCCCGCCGCCAGCAGGCGGATCGTCTGGCGATCTACCTCAACGGTGGTATGTCTGATCGTATAGAGGCAAGCAACTATAAATACTTGGGTGAGGAAGAAGGCACTGCCAGCCGAGCCTGGGATCGCGGTAAGGCGGAGTTGCGTGCGTCGGGTAACGCGTTTCTTAATGCGGTCGGTAGTATCATCGGCTCCGAGCGTATGGAGCAGATGGGCAAGCAGGGGATGGAGGAAGCGCTGCTCGACGCTGCTCGTAACCCAGCCAATGTCGCGTCGTGGGAAGAAGTCGAGGACTACGCCGACTTCGGTATGTACGGCATTGAGCAGGTTATTTCCGAAGGCCCATCGCTGATCGTCGATGCCCTTGCCGGTTTGGCAACGGGCGGCGGTGCCGTGGCATTGCGCCGGTCGGCGGCTGGTATCGGTAAAGCGCTCCTTCGCAACCTGGGCGGGCCGGATGCCGCATCTCGCGTTAGCGAGGTCGCTGACCAAACGTTCCGCCGTGCGGCGGCAGGGGGTGCCTTCGGCTCGATGTATGTGCAGGAGTCGGGCGGCACTCACATGGAGCAGTTGGGTGTTGGCGTCGATGACCCTGACCGCGCACTGATGGTTGGCCTGGGCAAAACGACCCTCGAATACGCCTCGTTGCGCGGTATCCTCGGCGATGTAGTTAAGCGCTTCGACGAAGGCGAGAACGTCGACTCCATTGCGTCTTGGTTTGGTTCCACCCTGGCCACGACAGCAACCGGAGTTGGTCGCGAAGGTGTCACTGAACTCACTCAGGCGCTTATCGGCGAACTCAACAAGGTCGATGTGACCGATGGCGAGTACGAGCTTGACCCCGATCGTCTGATCGAAGGTCTAGTGGCCGGTGGCTTTGTGGGTGGCACCCTTAGCGGTGCCGGTGCGGCGGTTGGCAATACCTACCAGCTTGCGCGAAGCGGTGACAGGGTGGCAGGCAACGGGCCGGTGCAGGAGGATACGAAGCCCGATGCGCCCCAGGATTTAGAAGCGACCATCGAGGCGTTTCCTGACGGTATCGCGTATGCGTCACCTAGCAATGTCCGCGACGGCATTACCGAGGCGTATCTTCGCGAGCGCTTCCCTGACCTGCACGTTAAACAAACCGACAACGGCGGTCTTAAAATGTCGTTGTCTGCGGAGGCCATTGCCAACGCTTCTACATCGGTGGACGAGGAAACCCAAGCGCGTGAGCTTGGGTTCCGTAATACAAAAACCGAGGTCATGGAGGCGGCTGCACGCGGCGAAGAAGTGGCAGTTGAGCGCCGCCGCGACAACAATGGCCGCATCGTCCGCGAAGAGTTGGTTATTGTTGAGCCTGGGTCTACGCCTGCTCCTGGTGTAGAGCGCGT
>NZ_JAMZBE010000013.1:0-42496 GCF_024158645.1 Halomonas sp. 707B3 | reverse complement strand
CCCTGCGTGCGATGGCCATCACCAAAGGCCAGACCCGCTCACTGGTCGAGCAGTTGTTCGCCAGCCACCCGCCGCTGGATGAGCGTATTCGCGCCCTAAAAGAAGCCGCGTACCGTCAGTAAGCTGTGAGCGCTCAATAAAATACGCCAAGGCCCGCCAATTCGGGCCTTGTGCGTTTAGGCAAACCCATAAGGTGGGTTAGCCGCAGCGCACCTGAAAGCCTGCTGCCTGAAGCGATGGCTGCAATGACACCGCATCGTTCTCCAGGTAAACGGTCAGCGTGGCGAACTCGCGGCGCAGCGGGTAGTTGGCGCGGCAGCTATCAAAGCCCTTGGCAATCCCCTGGAGCATCACCTGACGCTGCAACGCATCGTGGTCACGGCGCACGTCATACACGGCCCGCACACACAGCCGAAGTGCCTCTTCCACCGGCAATGCGCTCTGCAACGTTAGCGTGGCCAGGGCTGGTGACGGGCAAAGCTCGCTAAACGGCATACCGCTGGGCTGGTTTAACTGCGCTGCCAACGCCTGTTGAATCATCCAGGTGCCGCGCAGCTTACCATCCAGACTATGTCCGGCAATATGCGGCGTTGCTAAAGCAACCAGATCACGCAGCCCCGCATCAATGCCCGGCTCGTCTTCCCAAACGTCTAACACGGCGGTGATATCGCCCTTCCCCGCCAAACGGCTGCGCAGCGCTAGGCCATCAATGCAGTCGCCTCGCCCGGCGTTTAACAGCAGCGTGCCAGGGGCCAGCTCGTTGATGCGCTGAGCATTCAGCAGTTGATAGGTGGCGTGAGGGCCAGCCTTCACCAGCGGGGTGTGCAGGCAAATCACGTCGCACTCATCAATCAGCGTATCGAGTGATACAAAGCCACTTGCGCCCTCTTGTTCCGCCCTGGGGGGGTCACACACCCGCACCGCCACACCGAGCGCCTTTAAGCGACGCTGCAAACGGCTACCCACATTGCCTGCCCCAACAATACCCACGGTTCGCTCCAGCAGCGGCCAGCCTTCTCGCTCGCTCACCGTCAGCAGGCTACTGAGCACATAATCGACCACCGCCTCCGCATTGCACCCCGGCGCGCTGGCAAAGCCAATATTGCGCTCTTTGAGATAATCGAGATCAATATGGTCAGTGCCAATGGTGCAGGTGCCCACAAAACGTACCGGGCTGTTCGCCAGCAGTGCGCGATTCACCTGGGTGATAGAGCGCACGATCAGCGCATCGGCGTTTTGCAGGTCAGTCGCTCGGATCTCGCGGCCCGGCAGGCGGTGCAACGTACCCACGCCCCCAAAACAGGCGTCGGCGGCGGGGATATTAGCGTCGATAACAAGTTTCATAGGCGTTTTGGTATCCGGGCTTTACAATACGCCCGCAATGGCTTGCTGTGCAGGCATGATCAAGAAGTTGTTAAGGAGATGGGTGTGATCGTACGCTGGGAAACCGACCATGACTATGTGTTGGTGCATATTCACCAGGATATGTTCGGCGACTGGATTTTCAGCCGCGCCTGGGGGCAAATCGGCACCCAGTTTGGCGGGCTGAAACACCAGTTGGCGGATAGCCTGGAGCAAGCACAGATGTGGTTGGAGGATGAAACAACGATTCAATCCTCCCGCGGATTCCGCAAGGTGCTGGAAGCCGCCGACCACACACCGGAAGGCCAGGAAGCGATGCGCCAGCTGTCGCTATTAGACGCACTCTGACGCATCACCTGTTAGCCGGATTCGCCCGTTTCGTTAACCTAAGAAGCGCCGCCCATTGCGCTGATGCACCCCCACAGGGGACGCTTTTTCCGGCGGCGTGGTGAGCGCGGCAAGTGCCGCCTCATCCAACCAGCCCCGCTCGTTCAACCAGTGGCTTAAACGCTCCACATCGAAGCCGCGATCCAGCTCAACCCCGTTGGCATCCACCAGTACCGGAATCCGCGTGCCGTATTGCTCCACCAGCGCGTCGTCGTCGCTGATTTCGATGTGGTGCAACCTCACCTCTTGATTAGCCAGTGTGGCCACCAGCGCCTCTAGCTGGGCGCACAAATGGCACCCCAGCGTCGTGTAAATCGATAGTTCAATCATCGCCCTTGCTCTTTATCGGCTCAGGAGGAGTGGCTCACGAAGAGTGGCGCAGCAAAAACACGTGGTGCAGATTGGTGCGCCGCTGGAAATCCGGGTCGAAGGTGCGCGTGGTGATCTCCTCTACCGCGTAGCGCTCGCTCAGCGCTTCATCCAGCTTAAAGCGCCGCTGATTGTTGGAGAACACCAGCGTACCGCCGGGGGCTAGGCGTGCCATGGCCAGTTCCACTAAGCGCGGATGGTCGCGCTGCACATCCAGCGTGTCGCGCATCTTTTTCGAGTTCGAGAAGGTCGGCGGGTCCATAAAGATCAGATCAAACTGCGCGTTGGCGGTTTCCAGCCAGCGGAAGCAGTCATCCCGCACCACACGGTGCAGCCTAGGGTCGAGCTTGTTGAGCGCAAAGTTGTCCCGCGCCCACTCCAAGTAGGTGTTGGACATATCCACGCTAACGCTGTCGCTCGCCCCGCCCAGCGCGGCTTGCACAGTGGCCGTCGCGGTATAGCAGAACAAGTTGAGAAAGCGCTTGCCGCTGGCCATCTCGCCGAGCATCCGGCGTACCGGACGGTGATCCAGAAACAGGCCGGTATCCAAGTAATCGCGCAAGTTGACCCATAACCGTGCGCTGCCCTCCTGCACTTCAAAACGCTCTCCGCTGGCATCGCGCTTTTGGTACTGGGCAGCGCCGGTTTGCCGCTCGCGGCGCTTGACGTAAATCTTGCTGGGGTCGACACCCAGTGCCTCGGGCAGCACTTCCAGGGCATCGAACAGCCGTTTTTGCGCCTGCGCCGGGTTAATAGAGCTGGGCGCGGCGTACTCCTGCACATGCACGCGGTCGCCGTAACGATCCACCGCCAGCGCGTATTCCGGCATATCGGCATCGTAAATGCGGTAGCAGGTCTCACCGCTCTGCTTCAGCCACTTTTTCAGGCGTTTCTGGTTTTTCGCTAGACGATTGGCAAACATCTGCGCATTTTCCGACACCGCCGGTTTTGCAGTGCTGCTTGCCTGGGGCGCCACGCCCGCTTCTGACGGCTCACCGCTCTCCTGAGGCGCAGGGCGGACGCTGCCAATCTCCATTAACAGCAGTTTGGCATCCAGCGCGCCGTTTTTTAGCGCGTACTGTTTATGGGCACGCAGGCCTAAGCGGTGGCCAAGATCCGGATTGCCGGTAAACATCGCCAGCGTCCAACCGGGGAACAGCGCCTTAGCTTTTTCACCGAGCTGGGCGTAAAGCTGCACCAGCTCAGGCAGCTCGCCCAAGCGTTCGCCGTAGGGCGGATTGGTGATCAATAGCCCCTGCTCGGCGGTCAGGGTCTCTGGCCGGGTCAGTTGAGCAAGGCTCTGGCCGTGGAGCGTTATCAGCGCAGGAATGCCCGCCCGCATGGCGTTAGATTTCGCGGCGGTCAGCGCTGCCGGGCTTTGATCAAAGCCCATCAGTTCCGTTTTGCAGCGTTTGCGGCCAATCGAGGCGCGTGCTTCAGCTTCGCGTTTTAATTCACTCCACACCGCGTCTTGATGGCCTGCCCAGCCGTGAAAGCCAAACCGCTCGCGGTTCAGGTTAGGGGCTTGGTCAGCCGCCATCAGCGCCGCCTCAATCAGCAGCGTACCCGCACCGCATAGAGGGTCAATCAGTGGCTCGCCCGCTTTAGCCCGCTCTGGCCAGCCGGCCCGCACCAGCAGCGCTGCCGCTAGGTTCTCTTTAAGCGGCGCGTGGCCCACATCGCGGCGGTAGCCACGGCGGTGCAGGCTCTCGCCAGAGAGATCAATCCCTAGGCTCAGGTTGGCCCGGTGCAGGTGGGCGTAAATACGCAGGTCGGGGGTTTTAGTATCGACATTGGGCCGTTCTTGACCGGCCAGCTGCAGCGCATCCACCACGCCATCTTTCACCGTTTGTGCGCCAAACCGCGTGTGGCGAATGTGGTCGCTGCGGCCATGAAAATCCACGGCCAGGGTCTTGCCGGTGGCAAGGTGCTGGCTCCAGGAGATGCGTGCAACCACATCGCGCACCTGCTCTGCGGTCTCTATCATCGCTTCACGCGCCAATAGCAAAATCACGCGGTTCGCTAAGCGAGACCACAAACATACCCGATAGGCAGTGGCTTGGTCGGCAGAAAAATAGACCCCTGCCACGGTGGTTTTACCCGGCGCGGCGCCCAGGGCTGTCAGTTCGTCCGCTAGCAGGCCTTCAATGCCTTTAGGGCAGGTCGCCAGGAGGTTTAGGGGGGCAGTTTGGCTCAGCTCGGTCATGGTGATCGCCGCGCGTAACCGCGCGTTATTCCTATATATGGCAAATGAGTTTACGTATTATGACAATTTGATGGTCGACAAGTGACCCCATCATGGTCTAACAATAAGAGGGTAGCTACTAAAAACGCATGCGTTGCTTGTCTGGGTCATTATTGTGCATGTTTCATAACACCGGTAACGACCCATGGCTTGTTTGAGTTTGCCGCTTCGCCCGTTCAGCACGTGAGTGCTAGGCATTAGCGCAGAGGCAGCAACTCACTCTTGAACTTGAAGTCACCTCTCGAAGTAGAGTTGGCCATTTTGGTGAGGCGCGCCCTAACAGGCATGCTTATACCATGTCGCCTTACGCCCTGCTTCTTATCAAAGGCTTTCATGCAAAGAGGTTAGCCAATGAAACGACAAAAACGTGATCGCTTCCAACGGGCTTATGTTCACGGCTACAAAGCGGGTATTACGGGTCGCTCCCGTGATGATTGCCCCAGTCAAGATGTCAATTTACGCGAGTATTGGATGAGCGGTTGGCGTGAAGGTCGCGGCGACCAGTGGGATGGGATGACCGGCGTTTCCGGTATCCATAAAAACCCCATGGTCATGACCTAGTTTATTTACCTTTTTTACCCAAACATTTGGAGAACGGAGCCCGCTGCCAGGCGGGCTTTTTATTGCCACACCGCCAGCCGCTTCAAGCGCTCTGCTTAAGCGCCTGTGCACACTGCTTCACCAGCGCAGGCCCTTGGTAAATCAAGCCCGAATAGAGCTGCACCAAGTCCGCACCGGCGGCAATTTTCGCCTTGGCCGCTTCACCACTATCAATACCGCCTACCCCAATAATCGGCAGCGTGGGAAGATGAGCGCGCAACAGACGAATCACCGTATTGGAGGCCTCAAATACCGGCTTACCGGAAAGCCCGCCCGCTTCTTGGGCCTGCGGATCATCTTTTACCGCTTCCCGAGAAACGGTGGTATTGGTGGCGATTACGCCATCCAGCTCATTACGGGCAATACTGCCTGCCACAAGCGCCACCTCTTCTTCGCTCATATCCGGCGCGATTTTCACCAGTAGCGGCACCTTACGACCGGTCTGGGTATCCAGCTCACGGCTTTTTTGCCGAATAGGCCCTAACAGCGCATCAAGCTGCTCGCCGAACTGCAGCGTGCGTAGCCCTGGCGTGTTAGGCGAGGAGATATTCACCGCAATATAGTCCGCCGCGCCGTGTACCGCGTTGAGGCAGGCCAGGTAATCGTCCAGGGCGTGTTCTACAGAGGTACTCAGGTTCTTGCCGATATTAATGCCCACAATACCGTTGTAGTGACGCTTTTTAACCTGGGCAACAAGATGCTCTACCCCTTTGTTGTTGAACCCAAAGCGGTTAATGATCGCTTCATGCCCGGCTAGGCGAAATAGACGCGGCTTAGGATTACCCGGCTGTGCTTTAGGGGTCACGGTGCCCACTTCCACAAAGCCAAACCCCAGCTCTCCCAGCGCATCAAGGTGGTCGGCGTTTTTGTCCAGCCCGGCGGCCAGCCCGACCCGGTTAGGAAAGCGCAGCCCCATGAGTTCGACAGGATCACTCACCGGCTCGCCATACACACGCTTAATGCCGCCCACCTTGTGCAGCGCGTCAAGCGCGTTCAACGCCATGCCATGGGTGGTTTCGGGGTCCAGGCGGAACAGCAGCGAGCGGGCAATTGGATACATCGGCAAGACTCTCCTGAGCGGTGGGCGAAGTGCGGGGCGGGCGCAGTATAACGCACATCGCCCCCTCTTCGCAGAATGAAAAAAGCCGCGTCTTGGTCTCCCAGGGCGCGGCTTTTCGTTAGAACGTAGCTTTTCTCATAGAACCCGTAAGGGCTTATGCTTCGCTATCGCTCTCCGCTAAATCCACCAGCTCGCGAACCGCGACGGCAAACAGCGCGAACCCGCCTTCGCTTCCGCCACGCACTTCGTCGATCAAGCGGCACCAGCGGCGGTGTAGTTCAGCGTGCTGCTCCAACCACTGGGCCACGCGCTCCTGGGTATCGCGACTGCCCGCCTCCAGCTTCAAGACGCTTGTCGTCAGCGCCAGCTGCTGGCGGTCGATATCATCGCGGAAGGTTTCCCGCGCCTGGGCCTGCCAGGAGTCGCGTACTTCCAGATGCGTGACCTGCTGGATCATCCAGGGTAGCTCTAGGCGGCTGCCGATTTCGTAGAACACCTCGGCCACCCGCTGGGGCTTCTCGTTGGTGATCCGTGCCGCTTGAATGATCCCCAGGCCAGCGTAAAGGCTGGGTGCGGCCGCCACGGTGGCGGCCAGGGCTTCGGGCACGCCAGCGGCTTGCAGCTCGTCACAGCGCTTGCGCCACGCGGCCTGCTCTTCACCGCTGAGCAGCTCGCCAATACTCTCTTGTAACTGCGCCAAACGCGGGCCAAAGTACTCGATGGTGTCCTGGGTCGAGAGACCCAAATGCTGGCGCAGGAACCAGCGCGTTGCGCGGCGGATCATGCGCATCAGGTCCAGCATCATGGAGTACTGCACGCGGCTGGACACCTGGTTATCCAACGCTTCAATCTGCGCCCACAGCGCGGGCAGATTGAAGGCATCCCGGGCGACGACGTAGGCGCGGGCGATATCCGCACGGCCAGCACCGGTGGAATCCATCAAGCGGCGTACAAACACGATCCCCATATGATCGACAAGGTCGTTGGCCACCTGGGTGGCAACAATCTCACGCTTCAGGCGGTGGTCGTACATCTCGGTCTGATAGCGCTCGGTGAGTACGGCGGGGAACAGGCGCTCCAAGTGACGGTGAATATACAGATCGTCCGGCACGTCGGAGTTGATCAAGTCGCCTTTCAGGGTACTCTTAGCGTAGGAGATCAGTACCGACAGCTCCGGCAGATGCATTCCCTGATTGCTGCTGGCACGCTCTTTGAGTACGTCATCGGCAGGCAGGAATTCAAGCTCGCGGTCGATTTGGCCAGCGGACTCCAGCTCGCTGATAAAGCGACGGTACGGCCCCATGCCCTGGTGGGAAAGAATTTCCGACAGATCAAGCGCCTGGGTCTGGCGGTAGTTATCTAGAATCACCAGGTCGGCAACTTCTTCGGTCATGTCGGCCAGCAGCTGGTTACGCTGCTTGTCGGTCATATCGCCACGCTTGACCACTTCATCGATCAAGATTTTGATATTGACCTCGTGGTCCGAGCAGTTCACGCCGCCCGCATTGTCGATAAAGTCGGTGTAGACGCGCACGCCGTTGGCGGCGGCTTCCATCCGGCCACGCTGGGTCAGGCCCAGGTTACCGCCCTCGCCGACCACTCGGCAGTTTAGCTCTTTACCGTTGATGCGCAGCGCGTCGTTGGCTTTATCGCCCACGTCCGCATCGGTCTCTTCAGAGCTTTTCACATAAGTGCCGATACCGCCGTTCCAAATCAGATCCACCTTCGCCTTGAGCATGGCGCGAATCAGATCGTTAGGAGACAGGCGGGGCTCTTCGATACCAAACACCTGCTGCATTTCCGGCGTGATGGTGATCGATTTGGCGCTACGGTTAAAGACACCGCCGCCCTGGGAAATCAGCTCGGCGCTGTAGTCTTCCCAGCTGGAACGCGGCAGATCAAACAAGCGCTTACGCTCGGCAAAGGCCGCCGCGGCATCGGGGTTCGGGTCGACAAAGATGTGCAGGTGGTTAAACGCACCGACCAGCTGGATCTTGTCAGAGAGCAGCATGCCGTTGCCGAACACGTCACCCGCCATATCGCCCACACCTACCACGGTGAACAGGTCTTCTTGGGTATTCACGTCCAGATTTTTGAAGTGACGCTTCACAGATTCCCATGCGCCGCGGGCCGTAATCGCCATCTTCTTATGGTCGTAGCCGTTTGCGCCACCTGAGGCAAAAGCGTCGCCCAGCCAGTGGCCATACTCCACGGAAATCGCGTTGGCGATATCGGAGAAGGTCGCGGTGCCTTTATCTGCGGCAACCACTAAGTAGGTGTCATCTTCATCGTGACGCACCACGTTTTGCGGCGGTACCACCTCGCCACCCACGAGATTATCGGTGACATCCAGCAGCGCGCGAATGAAGATTTGGTAGCACGCGATGCCTTCTTTCTGCTGGGTTTCGCGGTCGGCGTTTTCCGGCATGCGTTTGCACACAAAGCCGCCTTTCGCACCAACGGGCACGATGACCGCGTTTTTCACCTGCTGCGCTTTAACCAGCCCCAGCACTTCGGTACGGAAATCTTCAAGACGGTCCGACCAGCGCAGGCCGCCACGCGCCACTTTGCCACCGCGCAGGTGAACGCCTTCGACACGCGGCGAGCAGACAAAGATTTCAAACGCCGGGCGCGGTTTGGGCATACCCGTTACTTTCGACGGTTCAAGCTTGTAGGAGATGTAATCCTTAAAGCGGCCATCGTCAGTTTTCTGGTAATAATTGGTGCGCAGGGTCGCTTGGATCAGCTCCATAAAGCGGCGCAGCAGCTGGTCGTCATTGAGGCTGGCAACGCCTTCCAGGTGCTCGTTAAGGCGTGCTAAGCAGTCGTCTAGGTTACTGGGCTGTTGGGCCGGGTCGAAACGTAAGCGGAACAGCTCTACCAGGGTTTGGGTGATGGCCGGATAGTTGGCCAGCGTTGCGGCGATGTAGTCCTGGGACATGCCGAAGCGGATCTGCTTCAGGTAGCGGGCATAGCCGCGCAGCATAGCCACTTCACGCCAGTCCAGGCCAGCACCGATAATCAGGCGGTTAAAGGCGTCATTATCGGCCTCGCCTGCCCAAATGCGCTTGAACGCTTCACTGAAGGTGTCGCGCATTTCGCTCAGGTTGACGCCTTCGCGGCTATGTTCCAGCTCAAAGTCGTGAATCCAATAGCGCTGCTGCGGCGCATTGATATCGTAGGGGCGCTCGCCAATCACGCGCAGGCCGAGATTTTCCATCATCGGCAACACATCAGAGAGCGGAATTTGCGATTCGCGGTGGAACAGTTTCAGGTTCATGCCGCCTGCCTGCTCTTCCAGCGGGCGGTAGAGCGATAGCGACAGGTCATCGCCACTATCCAAGGTTAACAGGTGGTGAACGTCAAATACCGCCGTGCGGGCATTGAAGTCTTCCCGGTAACTAGCGGAGAACGCATCGTGGAACTGATCGATCAGGTGGTTAGCACGCTCTTCGCCAAAACCTTCGACCATGGCTGCCTGCAGCTCGTCGCGCCAGCTGCGCGCCAAGCGGGCGACTTTGCTCTCCAGACGCTTCAGGTCGTACTGGCTGGGGGCATCGCCGTTGAAACGTAGAATGAGCTGGATACGCGCCAGCACCGACTCAGACAAGTAAGTATTGAAGTCGCCAAAGTGGGCATCCAACTCATCACACAGCATGCCCTGAATGCGCTGGCGCAGGTCGGTGGAGAATACATCCCGTGGTACAAACACTAAGCAGGAGTAGAACTTACCGCTGACATCCGCGCGGATGAACAGGCGCACCTGACGGCGTTCACGAATATTGAGAATACCCAACGCGGTGCTGGCCAGGGATTCCGTGCTGATCTGGAACAGGTCATCGCGGGGGTAGACTTCCAATACCTGCAGCAGCTGCTTGCCGTTGTGGCCCTGGGGGTTGAAGCCAGCAATATCCATCACGGCCTTGAGCTTGCGGCGCAGCAGCGGAATATTGCGCGGCGACTCGTTGTATACCGTGGCGGTGAACAAGCCAAAGAAACGACGCTCGCCGATCACATTGCCGTCATCGTCGTAGCGGTCGACGGTGATGTAGTCTGGATAAGTGGGGCGATGCACGCGGGAGTGGTGCGCGCTTTTGGCGAACGAGAGCAGTTGCGGCACCAGCACGTAGTGGTCGTGCTCGTCGATGCCCTCTTCGGTACGGATACGCTCACGGTAGCGCGGCTGATCTAGGCGGAATACACCCAGCACGCTGTTAGGATCGCGCTGCAGCTCGTTACCGTCCAGTAGGTACTCGTCGTAGCCTAGGAAGGTGAAGTTATCCTTCAACAGCCACTCTAGGAAGGCAATGGCTTCTTCGTGGTCATCCGGGTCAATTTGCGGTGGGCAGTTCTTTTCCAGCTCTTGAATGGCGGAAGTAATCTGACCGCACATGGCATCAAAATCGCCCACGGCGGTGCGCACATCGCGCAGCACTTCATGCAGATTGCGCTCAATTTTCGCCAGGGACTCGGCGTCGGTGTGGCGATCTACTTCGATCACAATCAGCGATTCACGGGCGTCCGGTGCGTTCTCATCTTTGGGAGAGGTCAGCGCCTTCAATTGATGCTGGCTATCACGCGCCACGGCGAACACAGCGTTTTGAATGGCGTGTACCGTTAGGCCGCGACGGTTGAGTTCAATGCGTACGGAGTCGACCAAAAACGGCATATCTTCATGGAGCACCGCCACAAAGGTGTGGGTCGACTGCCAGCCATGCTCTTCAAAGTCCGGGTTAAAAATACGCACTTTGGGGCTTTGCGGGTCATGGTGCTGTAAAAACTGCCAGATGGAGAGCGTCGCGCCGTAAAGGTCGTCCAGCCGACGGTCTACTAGGTCTTCCACTGGTACCGTGGCGTAAAAGTGGCGCGCAAAGGCTTCGATGGCGGCCGCCCTTGCTGGCTCCAGTCGCGCTTCCAATCGCTCTTGTAGCTGCTTTAAAAGATCCCGCCGACTCTCTTCAATCGCAACGTAATGCATCCATCACCTCGACTGCCTGGGGCCACTACATAGGCCAAAAAAACGAAGGACAATAGGCCTTTAGGCCACTCTACCTGTTAGCTTACGCTACCCAGGACCGCCACCCTAACCATCTGACAGGTTATTCATGGAGTATGCCGCTTGTGCATCATAAGCACTATTGACAAGTTCAGCGTATCAACTTTGTGAGGGCGCTTCTGGCTGCCGACGGGTCAGCAATACGCCACACTCACAGTGGTGGGTAAACGGGAACTGGTCAAATAGCGCAAAACGCTCAATATCGTGAGTCTTAGTCAGTAGCGTTAAGTTTTCGGCAAGCGTGGCCGGGTTGCATGAAATATAGACGATTTGAGCGTATTCGCTGATTTGATGGCAGCTTTGTTCATCCAGCCCGGCCCTGGGCGGGTCTACTAAAACGGTTGAAAAGTCATACTCGTCCAGCGCCATCTCGGCCACGCGCCGGCCCTCTTTTTCCCCTTTCAGTGCCAGTGCAAACTCTTCCGCCGACATGCGGGCCACGTGGGCATTGGTCACGCCATTGGCTTCAAGGTTGACGTTGGCGCTAGCGACAGAGGTACGTGAAATCTCGGTGGCCAGCACGCGGCGGAAGTTCTCAGCCAGCGCAATGGTAAAGTTGCCGTTGCCGCAATATAGTTCCACCAGATCTTCTGTTTGGCGGCCTTGCGTGGCTTCTTTGGCCCAGCTCAGCATGGTTTGGCAAATATGCGCGTTGGGCTGGGTAAAGCTGTTCTCTACCTGCTGGTAGTGCAGCGTGCGGCCATCCACCGTGAGCCGCTCCCATACGTGATCCTGGGTCAGTACCAGGCGCTGCTTACGCGAACGGCCAATGATCATGATATCTAGGGCTTTTTCCAGAGCGCGGGCTTCGGCTTCCCAGGCATCGCCCAGCGGGCGATGGTAGATCAACGTGACCAGCGCTTGCCCCGAGAGCGTGGTTAAAAACTCCACCTGGAATAGACGACGGCGCAACTCGTCGCTGGCGAGAAAGGCGTCGCGCAGCTTAGGCATGAGCTCGTTGATATGGGCGCTGGCCACCGGAAACTGATCTAAGCGAATCACTCGTTTGTTTTTGGAGTTTTCCGGGTCGACCTCGAACATGGCGTAAAAGAGGTCATTCTCTTCATGCCAAATGCGAAATTCACAGCGCTGGCGATAGTGGCTGGGCGGCGAGGGGTACACCTCTAGCGCAGGCGTATCAAACGCTGCAAACGTGCTCTCCACATAGGCTTGCTTCTCAGCCAGCTGTTCGTCGTAGCGTGCTGGATCTACTGTAGGGATCGCCAAGGTGGCTCCTCATCACTAAGTATTAAAATAGGAAAAAAGACGTTTATTCACCGCCGCCTAGCGGGCGCCGGGCAGTACGAGCGGCCGTGGTTCATGAAAGCCGTAGCGGGCGAAGCCATCGGTAAGCGCCTGAGCAGGCGCCGTGGTGAAGCAACGGCCATCGTGTGCACTGCTCACCAGGGTAGTGGCCACCTGCCCCACCCGGCGGGCAATGGCATCACCGGAGTCTACCCATGCGATAGGCGCTGGTGCCAGCGTGACTAATAGTGGTTGCAGCAACGGAAAGTGGGTGCAGCCAAGCACGACAGTATCTAGCGCGGGGCTCTCTTGGGTGGCTTGCCATAGCGGCGCTAGCGCTTGCTGAATGCGCGGTGCGTTGAGCGGCGTTCCGGCTAGCCACGCTTCAGCTTCGGTAACCAGGGCATCTGCCGCTATTTTGGTCACCACGCAGTCGCTGGCAAAGCTGTCGATTAGCCCCTGGGTATAGGGGCGATTCACCGTAGCCGTCGTGGCCAACAGGCCAATATGGCGCGATGTGCTCATCAGCGCTGCCGGTTTAATCGCGGGCACGGTACCAATGACAGGAATTGAGAGCGTTTGGCGCAGCCCTTCTAGGGCAAGGGTGCTGGCAGTATTACAGGCAACCACCAGCACGCTGGCTTGGCACGCTTGGACTGCCGCCTGGCAAACCATCACAATCCGCTTAGCGAGGGTCGCATCGTCGCGCAGGCCGTAAGGTAGCCAAGCGTTGTCGCAGGCGTAGCACAGGGCAGCCGGTGGATAGTGCTGGCGCAGCGCACGGGCAACGGAAAGCCCGCCCACGCCGGAATCAAAAATCAGTATAGGCCCTGACATCACCCTTCACCTGCACAGTCCGCTATGTTGAAACCCACCCCATTAATAGTGGCGCTACTGGCAACGGCCACCACGCAATGACTCAGCTTTTCAGCCGCCCAATAAAAACGGGGCGCCAGTTTAACACGCCCCGTTCGGCTCTGAAGGATTCACATTTGACAGGAGTTACAGTGCTGGAACTTCCGCACCGCATAGTTCAGCGTAAAGCTCTGGGTAGGCGAGTTGCAGACGCTCCAGCTCTTTTTCGGCCCCTTCGGGCAGGGCCTGACGTAGCTCTTCCATATCCTCTTCGCTGAAGTGCTTATCGATCAGCGGGAAAAGCCCCTCGCGCTCGTGACGCAGATAGCCGCGGTGGGCTTCCAGGTACGCTTTGAGATCTTCGGCAAAGCGATCCATGGGCAGGATGTTGTCCATCAGGATCATATCGATATCTTGGGACAGACGCATTAAGCGCGGCTTTAGCTCGCGATAGTCGTTAGCCATTTGCTCCATCAGCGGGAGGTGCTCTGGAGCCTGGGTTTTGAGCCGTTCAACGCAGATGCGCTCAAGGGGCGTAGCAAAACCATCCATGTAGGACAAAATGTAATCGACCACCTCACGCATCAGTTGAAAGTCGGGCCGCTCGCCGTTGGCCAAGGTTTTATGCTTTAGCTGCAGCACATGGAGCATTCGCGCCATGTTGGCATGATCTAGACGCAGTTGGTTTAACATCGTGCCGTCTCCTTCGTAAGTGTCATGCCTGCCGCTCTCCCTACGGAGCATTAGGCACGCGATCATGAGCTGGGTTCTACTACACTAGCGTTAATCCTTGCCTTGCGCCTCTAAGATTACTAACGCTGGCGGGCGCTTCTTATTGTTATGCCACAAGGTAGTCTGACGTTACCCTATTTACCACAGACACTTATTAAGCGTTAGTTGTTCAACGCCTCGATTTACAACGGAAGTTTATATGGATCTTTTTGAAGCCACTCCAGGTGAAGACGCTCCGCTTGCCTTTCGCATGCGCCCTTTGACGCTTGATGACTACATTGGCCAGCAGGCGCTTGTGGGGCCGGACAAACCGCTGCGCCGCATGGCGGAGTCGGGCGTAGTGCGCTCTATGATCTTGTGGGGGCCACCGGGCGTAGGCAAGACCACCCTGGCAGAGCTGTTAGCACGTGCGTCTGAAGCGCATCTTGAGCACCTAAGTGCGGTGATGGCTGGCGTAAAAGAGATTCGTGCGGTGGTAGAGCGCGCTCGCCAGCGCTCCTCGCCCACGCTTCTCTTTTTAGATGAGATTCACCGTTTGAACAAGAGCCAACAGGACGCCCTGCTGCCTCATGTGGAGTCCGGCCTGTTAACGCTGATTGGCGCCACCACTGAAAATCCCTCCTTCGAGGTGAACTCAGCGCTGCTCTCACGCGCGCGTGTTTATGTGCTAAAGCCACTGACCCAGCAAGAGCTCATTCAGGTGATGCAGCAAGCATTGGCACATGACCAGCGCGGCCTGGGCAAGCGACCAATTGACATAGAGCCTGGCGTACTGGAAGCCCTCGCCCACGCTAGCGCGGGGGATGCCCGGAGAGCCTTAGGGCTACTGGAAACGGCTTGTGATTTTACCGAACAGCAAGATGGTCGCGAGGTGCTACGCAAAGCGGTACTGGCGGATGTAGTCGGCCATCAGTCCAGCGCGTTTGATAAGCAGGGCGATGCTTACTATGACCTGCTGTCCGCCATCCATAAATCGATCCGATCGTCGCGCCCTGATGCCGCACTTTTGTATATGGCGCGCTTTATCCAGGGCGGCGGCGACCCATTGGATATCGTGCGGCGCTTAACCGCCATTGCCTCGGAAGACGTGGGCAATGCCGACCCGCGCGCCCTGCCGCTCGTCATCGCCGCCTGGGATGCCTATTTGCGCCTGGGCGATTATGAGGGCCAACGGGCGATTGCCCATGCGGCGATTCATCTGGCAGTGGCACCTAAAAGTAACCGCATTGACCGGGCCTGGAAAAGCGCCCAGCAGTTTGTCCAGCAGCAGCCCCAGGTGGAAGTACCCACCTACCTGCGCAACGCACCTACCAAACTGATGGAGCAGCTAGGCCATGGCGAGGGCTACCGATATGCTCATAACGAAGCGGATGGCTATCCAGCGGGCAGCGCTCACGACTGTTGGCCGGAAGGCGTGCCGAAAACACGCTTTTACGAGCCGAGTCCGTTTGGCCAGGAGAAGCGGTTTGGGGAAATCATGGCGTGGCGGGAGCAGCGGGATCAGGGAGCCGATCAGGCACCCTAAAGTGCCTGATAAACTGCGTTAACACGGTGAAGTAACCGCCAGAGATTTAAAGCTCTTCGCGGATAACGTCGGTGCCTTCAGGAATCTGGAAATCAAATAGGCCACGATCAATGCTGCCATTGCGAGTAATGTCGCTGAAGGTGATGGCGGTGCGCTGGCCAGTGCTGTCCATCATCCACAGCTCGGTCAGGGTCTGGCCTTCAAAGACCATGCTCAACTCTTCAAATAGCGTGTCTGCCAGCGTAGGAATCAGCGTAAACACGTCATCGCCGTCCTGCTGCTCGTAAAACACATCGTAACTGGCGGTTAGCTCATCGGCGCTACCTGACAGCAATAGCGCGGGCGTGTGGGTAACACGGTCATCCATCGCTTGCACGGTCACTTGCTCAAGATCTGGATCGTAAAGGTAGACATCTTCACCATCAGAGACCACGGTTTGCGAATACGGAGCTTCAACTTCCCAACGCAGCATACCCGGGCGCGATAACCACATTTCCCCACGGGCACTCTGAAGACGCTCACCGCCACCATCCAGAATCTGCTGTTCAAAAGTCGCGTGGTAGTTTTCCAGAGGATCCAAGCGCTCGGTAAGCCGCTCTGCGGCCTCATTGGCCCACGCTGTCATCGGTGCAGCAAAGGTTAACCCGAGCGCACTGGCGGCAAGTACCAAAGCAGGTGAGCGACGGTTAGAGGGTTCGCGCATGTTCTTTCTCCCTAGGCATTCATTGCCGAATAGCGGACGAGGCAAGGAGCGATAAGACGTTCCGTATGCCTCTCAGACGTAAAAAGCGCCGCAGGGTTTCGCCTGCGGCGCGACTTTCACGCTTATTGCATGATTGGTGAGGCCACGCTTAGTGACCAACCGGTGGCGGTGCCAGCACTTCGCGAGCGCCGTTGGTGCCCATAGAGGAGACAACGCCTGCGCCCTCCATGGCTTCAACTAAGCGTGCCGCTCGGTTATAGCCAATTTTAAATCGCCGCTGCACGGCAGAAATCGAGGCCTTACGGGTCTCGGTCACAAACTGCACCGCTTCATCGTAAAGCGCATCCTGCTCGGCATCGTCGCCATCGCTCCCTTCCGCTTCAAGCCCAGTCAGTGCATCCGCAGAAACACCGCCGGAAAGAATCTCCTCAATGTACTCAGGCTCGCCGCGACGCTTCCAATCATCGACCACCCGATGGACTTCATCGTCGTCCACGAAGGCACCGTGAACCCGGTTAGGCGGCCCGGAACCGGCGGGCAGGTAGAGCATATCCCCGTGTCCCAGCAGGCTCTCTGCCCCACCTTGATCCAGAATGGTACGCGAATCGATTCGCGAGGAGACCTGGAAGGCCATTCGCGAAGGAATGTTCGCCTTGATCAAACCAGTCACCACATCCACCGATGGACGCTGGGTGGCAAGAATCAGATGAATACCGGCAGCCCGCGCTTTTTGTGCCAGACGTGCGATCAGCTCTTCGACCTTTTTGCCGACGATCATAAACATATCGGCAAACTCATCGATGACCACCACGATGTAGGGCAGCTTCTCCAGCACCGGCGGCGTTTGGTGCATCTCCCAGGGCTGCGGCTCCCATAATGGGTCGGCCACCTGGGCACCGGCACGCTCGGCTTCGTCTAGGCGGGCGTTAAAGCCGGCAATATTACGTACGCCCATCGCCGCCATCAGCTTATAGCGACGCTCCATTTCCGCCACGCACCAGCGCAGGCTGTTGGCCGCCTCTTTCATATCGGTGACCACCGGCGCCAGCAGGTGCGGAATACCGTCATACACCGATAGCTCCAGCATCTTGGGATCAACCATGATCAGCTTGAGCTCATCGGGTTTAGCCTTGAGCAGCATGGAGATCAGCATCGCGTTGACCCCCACCGATTTACCCGAACCGGTCGTACCGGCCACCAGCAGGTGGGGCATTTTGCCTAGGTTCGCGACCACCGGCCCACCGCCAATATCTTGGCCCAGCGCCATCGTCAGCGGTGAGCTCTCCTGCTGATAGCGGTCAGAGTCGATCACTTCACGCAGGCGAATCATCGCGCGGTGCGGGTTAGGAATTTCGATCCCCACCGTTGGCCGACCGGGAATGACCTCTACTACGCGAACGCTTTTCACCATCAGCGAGCGGGCAAGGTCTTTCGCCAAATTGCTGATCTTAGAAACTTTCACCCCAGCGGCCGGCTTAATCTCAAAGCGCGTAATCACCGGGCCAGGCCAAGTATCAACGACTTCCGCTTTGACACCGTACTCCCGCAGCCGCACTTCGAGAAGCTCGGCCATGTCCGCCAGCTGTTCATCGGTATAGTTAGGCTGATGCGGCTCTGGGGGCGTTAACAGCTGCAAACTGGGCACATCGCCTTCAGGCTCGGACAGCGTTTCAAACGCTGGGCGCTGGCTCTGCAGATGCTCCACCGTCCACAGCGTGGGGCCGCTATCTGTCTCTTCTTCTACGGGCTCGGTAGAGAAGGTTGGCTCATGGCGCGAGCTGGCAGTAGCAGATGCGACAGGCCTGACGGATAACTCATCGTCATCTTCGTCATCCCACACTGGCTCTGGCACTACTTCCGGCACTCGCTCCCGGCGCGGTTCAGCCGCTATGGAGGGGGCTTGGTAGGCTGGCTGGCTGTCTTCACTGCGCAGCGTTACTGGTTCGGGGTGCTCTGACTCCGGCTCTGGGAGGCTCGTAAACGCGGTGGGTGCTGATGGCTCAGTAGCTTCCGGTTCCCGCTCATCGCGCGTTGCACGCAGCGGTACAGAAGCTGCATAGAGCTCACGCTCCTGCTCATCTTCAACCCGCAGCGGTTTATTGCTACCCAATTCATGGGTAGGCACCGGCTCGGGTGTTTCAGTTGGCGCGGGTGTTTCAGGCTTAGGCGCTGGAACTTTTTCAACTGCAGACTCTGGCTGTTGCGTTGGCTCCGGCTCTTTAGCGGATAACGACATTAGTGGTTCACTGGGCGCTTCTGGCTCCTGCGTCTTGGCAGGCGCTGGCGGAGTCGCTTCTGGCGCGGCCGTCCGAGGCTCTGAGGTGCTTTGCGGCTTCGCTCCATGGCGTTCGCTCAGTACAGCGGCTGCCTCCCAAGGAATGGAGGTATCCGTAGTAGATGTCTCTTCTTGCGTCTCTTCTGCAGGTGCTGAGAAGCTTGGCTCACGCCGCTCGCGACGACTTGATGGTGAACGCTCACTAACGGCAGGGCGCTCATGCTGCGCAGGCGATTCACTGGCGCGAGGTGCAGCATTGACGGCTGGCGTCTCTTCTTCCTCATCTACAGCGTCCGTACTGGTATCGCTAGGCTCTGCCCAGGAGCGCTGCTTCACTTTTTTAGACGCCGCTTTAGCAGCCGCACGCACGGCAGCGCGCTCAGCACGCTTTTCGCGACCTTTAGCACGGCGAGCGCTAAACCATCCGCCGATACGGCACAGCTTGCGTCCAACTTCATCGGCCACCTGTAACCACGACATGCCGCTGAACAACGGGAAGCCAATCAGAATTAGCGCGGCGGCAATCAAGCCCACACCACCGCTACTCACCAACGGTTTCAGCGTACCGACGAGCCCTTCGCCTAAAATACCGCCTGAGGCATAGGGCAGAATGCTATCTGGATGATAAAAGTGCAGTGCGCCCAGCATGGTCGTACCGAACATTAGCAACACCAAACCGCCTGCACGCACGGCAATAGCGACGGGGTCTAACTCAAAGCGCACCTGGCGTGAGCGCATCAGCCACCAAGCGGCGTAACCAAACATTCCCGGCCACCACAGGGCACTGGCCCCGAGCAGTGAATAGAGCACGTCGGCCAGCCATGCACCAACCGGGCCCATCCAGTTACGCACATCGGTTTCAGGCCCTTGGTACGACCAGCCGGGGTCGGCTGGATGGTAGCTAAACAGCGCCAATAGCAAAAAGACGCAGAGCGCCAGCATCACAACCACCACCCCTTCACGGGCGGATCCTTGCAGGCGCAAGCCAAATCGGCGCGCCTTATCCTTCGCGGCATTCACCCGCGTCGATGAATTAGAACTAGATGGTGACTGACGCGACTGTCGCTGCGTTCGCTTGTCTACCGCCTTATTTACTTTCAAGCGATTCTCCCTTTACACCACACGGTGTCTTTAATCCACTTGCGAGTTTGCATCATACCGAGCATCCTTCCGCCGTCACAGCGCTTCTATAGAAGCTATCAGCAACAGGAGCAAGCGATGCTACCTTGGCTCTCATCGCCACACCCTTCATTTCCATCTACCGAACAGGCATTAGAGTCTCCCAACGGCCTCCTAGCCGCCGGTGGAGAGCTTACACCAGCCTGGCTGGTAGACGCTTACCGGAAAGGGATATTTCCTTGGTATAGCGACGAGGTCCCCATTTTATGGTGGAGCCCTGACCCGCGCATGATACTGCTGCCTGCTCAGTTTAAACGACGCCGCAGTCTAGCTAAACGGCTGCGACATGGTGGTTTTAGCGTGACACTAGATCAACAGTTCACCCAGGTCGTTGAGGCATGTGCTGCTCCCCGTAAAAATGAACCGGGCACTTGGATTAACCCGGATATGCGTCGCGCCTATCAGCGCCTTCACGAACTTGGCATCGCCCACAGCATTGAGGTACACCGTGACGGCGAGCTGGTCGGCGGGCTGTATGGGCTGGCCATGGGGCCAGTGTTCTTTGGTGAGTCGATGTTTTCACGTCAACCCGATGCTTCCAAAATTGCGCTGGCCTACTTGGCAGGCGCCATGCAACGCCATGGTGGTGCACTCATCGACTGCCAAATGCACACGCCGCATTTAGCCAGCCTGGGTGCGACAACAGTCGCCCGTAGCACGTTCATCAACTATCTTGAACAATGGTTGCCAGAAAAGGCTTTTCGCTTATCACCACCTGCTCATCAGACGCCATCCGTGCCTGCCTCACCATGGCTGGCGGCGATACCTTCAGGCGCTGAAGCAGAGTGACCGCGCCGTTTTTCACCAAGGAGGCAAGCCGTGAGTAGTAACGCTCCTCGCCGCCCTGTGCGGGATTTGCGCTTCTTCCTAACCGTTCCTCATGCCTGCAGCTATCTTCCTGGCAAAGAGGCAACAACACTGTTTCTGGACCCTCAGGAGTCGCCGGTGCCTGGGGTGTACGACTCACTGTCTCTGCTTGGCTTTCGACGCAGCGGACGCCACTTATACCGCCCTCACTGCGAGGGTTGCAATGCCTGCCGTTCGGTACGCATTCCAGTAGACGAATTTAGCGCCAACCGCACCCAGCGCAAACTTTGGCGACGCAATGCCGATATTGAGACCCGGGTGATTGCCGCACGCTTCGATGCGGCCCACTATGCGCTGTACGCCGACTATATTCGTCAGCGTCATGCCGATGGCGATATGTACCCCCCTAGCCGCGACCAATACCGTACCTTCTTAACGCTAGAAGAGCCCTATGCACACCTACTGGAGATGTATCTAGAGGGCGAACTGGTGGCCGTGGCAGCGTTTGACCAGCTAGAGCATGGTCTTTCGGCCATTTATACGTTTTTCAAAGTGGATGAGTCGCTTGAAAAGCGCTCGCTGGGCACCTTTGCTATCTTAAAGTTGATTGCGCTCTGCCAAGAAAAAGCGCTGCCGCACCTTTATCTCGGGTACTGGATTGAGGAGTGTCGTAAGATGCGCTACAAGCAAGCTTTTTCACCGATTGAACTGCTGGATGGACGGCACTGGCGACCTATAATTCGTTAAACTGGTCAGCTTTTTTGCCTTGACGGCGGGCTTACGGCACAATATAGCGCTGTTTCTTAGGCGAGCAGGTTTGTGCCAACGCTTATTGAAACAATCATTCGACCAACCACGATGTAAAATAAGTGAGGATCTGCCTATATGGCACGCGAAGATCATATTGAAATGGAAGGCGTTATTGTTGATACCCTTCCCAACACCATGTTCCGGGTTGAGCTGGAAAACGGTCACGTTGTGACTGCCCATATCTCTGGCAAAATGCGTAAAAACTACATCCGCATTCTGACCGGCGACAAGGTTAAGGTAGAGCTGACGCCTTACGATCTCTCCAAAGGCCGTATTGTTTACCGCTCGCGCTAAGCCTTGAAACACCTTCAAGCAATGAACGTCTGTTCGCGCGTGTACGTCTGATGGCTGGCTGTGAATAGTGCGTAATTACGGCGCCGCTCCCTGAAAACGACAACGCCCCGTCGAAGACAGGGCGCTGTGCGTTAGCGGGTAATTGAGTCAGAGCTTGCGGGTACTTAGCGCCCTTCTCAGGGCGCGTCTGCCATTTCCGACTCAGTTGTCAGGTGTAGCTCACCCTCCTCTAAGCTGACATGCACAATCCCACCGTGCTCCGCTAATTCACCGAACAGAATCATCTCTGCTAGCGGCTTCTTGAGCTTCTCTTGGATCAGGCGAGCCATTGGCCTTGCGCCCATATCCGGGTCGTAGCCTTTCTCTGCCAGCCAGTCTCGCGCCGTGTCGTCTACATCTAGCTGTACTCGCTTCTCGTCTAGCTGTGCCTGTAGCTCGATCAGGAACTTATCGACAACGTTACGCACCACCGTGGTGGGCAGCGCATGGAACTGGATAATGCCGTCCAAGCGGTTGCGGAACTCTGGCGAGAAGGTGCGGCGAATCACTTCCATGGCATCGGTAGAGTGATCCTGATTCTGGAAGCCAATAGAGCGACGTGATACCTGCTCTGCCCCTGCGTTAGAGGTCATAATCAAAATCACGTGACGGAAGTCCGCTTCGCGGCCGTTATTATCGGTCAGGCGGCCATGATCCATGACCTGCAGCAGCAGGTTAAAGACTTCCGGGTGGGCCTTCTCGATCTCGTCAAGCAGCAGTACACAGTGCGGCTGCTTGGTGACTGCTTCTGTTAACAGACCGCCTTGGTCATACCCAACATAGCCAGGAGGCGCACCGATCAAGCGTGATACGGTGTGACGCTCCATGTACTCAGACATATCAAAGCGGACGAGCTCAATGCCCATGATATGCGCAAGCTGTTTGGCGACTTCCGTTTTACCCACACCGGTTGGCCCGGCAAACAAGAAGTTACCCACGGGTTTGTCTGGCGACTTCAGACCCGCACGGGAGAGCTTGATGGCGGCAGACAGGGAGTCAATGGCTTCATCCTGCCCAAACACCAGCATTTTCAGATCGCGGTCTAGCTTTTCAAGCTGCTTGCGATCCGAGCTCGACACGCTCTTCGGTGGAATGCGGGCAATAGAGGCCACTACCGCTTCTACCTGCTCCACATCAATCGTGTTAGTGCGCACTTCCGGTGGCAGCATGCGCTGATGGGCGCCTGCTTCATCAATGACATCAATCGCCTTATCGGGCAGGAAGCGATCATTGATATAGCGATCCGCCAAGCGAGCAGCACTTTCTAGTGCACCATCGGTGTACTTAAGCTCGTGGTGCTCTTCAAAGCGCGAGCGAAGCCCTTTGAGGATCTTGATGGTGTCTTCAACAGACGGTGCAAGCACATCGACTTTTTGGAAACGACGCGCCAGCGCACGATCTTTTTCGAAGATACCGCGAAACTCTTGGAACGTCGTCGAACCGATGCAGCGCAGCTCGCCAGATGACAATAGCGGCTTCAGCAGGTTAGAGGCGTCCATTACGCCACCCGATGCAGCACCCGCACCAATCACGGTGTGAATCTCATCAATAAACAGCACAGCATTGGGCTGTTTACGCAGCTCGCTTAGCAGGCTCTTGAGGCGTTTTTCAAAATCGCCTCGGTACTTGGTGCCTGCCAGCAGTGCGCCCATATCCAGTGAGTAAACCACCGCGTCGGCAATGACTTCCGGCACGTCTTCTTCGACGATGCGCTTGGCTAAGCCTTCGGCAATAGCGGTTTTACCCACACCCGCTTCACCCACCAGGAGTGGGTTATTTTTACGACGGCGGGCCAGAATTTGCACAACGCGCTCAAGCTCATGGTCGCGGCCAATCAGAGGGTCGATTTTACCCTGACGTGCCTGCTCATTGAGGTTGGTGGCGTAGCCGGTCAGCGGATGAGCAGCGCCTTCAGCGCTCCCCTCTTCTGCGTCGTCACTCTCTTGAGAGGAAGGTGATGGCGACGGGCCATGACCAGAGACTTTAGAAATTCCGTGGGCGATGTAGTTCACCGCGTCTACCCGCGCCACGCTTTGTTGTTTAAGGAAGTAAACCGCTTGACTCTCTTGCTCGGAAAAGATGGCCACCAGCACATTAGCGCCAGTCACTTCGCTTTTACCGGAAGATTGAACATGGAATACAGCACGTTGCAGCACGCGCTGGAAGCCCAGCGTTGGCTGCGTTTCACGGTCACCCTGACCTTCTGGGATCAGCGGTGTGGTCGAGTTAATGAAATCCTGCAGATCGGACCGCAGCTTGTCGAGGTTTGCCCCACACGCCTTCAGCACATCCACCGCAGAGGCATTGTCTAGCAGCGCCAGAAGCAGGTGCTCTACGGTCATGAATTCGTGGCGCTTTGAGCGAGCCACGGTGAAGGCCGTGTTCAGGGTCAGTTCAAGTTCTTTGCTCAGCATGGCAGTCCCCTTTTCGCTACTACCTAGGGCATATCGCCACCTAGGGCTTGCGTCGGATCAGTTTAATCGACCGGCACTTTCAACATCGGGTACAAATGGCGTGGTTGCAAGCCCCTGTGCTACTTTTTTTCAACGCTACTCATTTTAAATAGGCTTAATCAGCAGCTTCGATGTCACTCATTAGCGGGTGCTCGCATTCACGGGCATACTCATTCACTTGATAACTTTTAGTTTCAGCAATATCCCGGGTAAAAATGCCGCAAGTGGCTTTCCCCTGGGTGTGTACCGCCAACATCACCTGCACGGCTTTTTCGCTATCCATATTAAAAAAGCCTTGCAGCACTTCGACAACAAACTCCATGGGAGTGTAGTCGTCATTATGCAATACCACCTTGTACAGCGGCGGCTGTGCCACTGCTGGCTCAGCTGACTGTACTGCTAGGTCATCGTCATGCTCAGGCATGCCAGGGCGTGTCATGCCTGCATTTAAGGTGGCCACCATATATAGGCTTTCTGTATTAGGCATAAGCAACAAGGATCATCTTCTCTCGGCTGACAGGCGATGTCTTACACGAAGGTATTACAGCACTGTGCTCGCCCAACATTATGCTTGGCTAATACTAAGCTCAGGCAACACTAGGTGCTGTTAACACTGGGCTCGGTTGTACACACATAATCTGCTGTATAAGACGCGCGCCATCAACAAGGGTTCATGAAAAACTCAAAATTATCACACTGGGCCAAACAAAAAACCCCTGCCCGCAAAGCAGGCAGGGGGTGTAGCAGCACTCAATTTACGATTGAGTGGGGCAATTAGCCCTTGGCAACCATCGCCAGTGCGTCGTTCAGCGTTTTGCTCGGACGCATGGCTTGGCTGGCCAGCTCGCCGCTCGGGCGGAAATAGCCTTGAATATCCACCGACTGCCCCTGAACGCTGTTGAGTTCGTCCACGATAGCGGCTTCGTTGGCTTTCAGCGTTTCGGCCAGGCGGGCGAACAGCGTCTTCATTTCGGCGTCTTGGTCTTGAGCAGCCAGGGCTTCGGCCCAGTAAAGCGCCAGATAGAAGTGGCTACCACGGTTATCCAACTCGCCCACTTTACGCGACGGTGACTTGTTGCTGTCGAGGAATTGGCCGTTGGCTTCATCCAGTGCTTTGGCTAGCAGCGTAGCGCGGGCGTTACCGAAGGTGCTGCCCAGGTGCTCAAGCGACGCCGCCAGGGCCAGGAACTCACCCAGCGAATCCCAACGCAGGTGGTTCTCTTCCAGGAACTGCTGAACGTGCTTCGGAGCGGAACCGCCAGCGCCGGTTTCAAACAGGCCACCACCGTTCATCAGCGGTACGATGGAGAGCATCTTGGCGCTGGTGCCCAGTTCCATGATCGGGAACAGGTCGGTGAGGTAATCGCGCAGCACGTTACCAGTGACAGAGATCGTGTCTTCGCCTTTACGGATACGCTCCAAAGACACCTTCATCGCCTCGACCGGCGCGAGGATACGAATATCCAGGCCAGCGGTGTCGTGATCTTTCAGGTACGTTTCGACCTTTTTGATCAGTTGCGCGTCGTGGGCGCGGTTAGCGTCGAGCCAGAACAGCGCCGGGGCACCGCTATCGCGAGCGCGAGTCACGGCCAGCTTCACCCAATCTTGAATCGGGGCATCTTTGGTCTGGCACATACGCCAGATATCGCCTGCTTCTACTGGGTGGCTGAACACCGTTTGGCCAGAATCGTCGGTCACTACGACGGTGC
This sequence comes from Halomonas sp. 707B3, assembly GCF_024158645.1. Taxonomy (NCBI): domain Bacteria; kingdom Pseudomonadati; phylum Pseudomonadota; class Gammaproteobacteria; order Oceanospirillales; family Halomonadaceae; genus Halomonas; species Halomonas sp. 707B3. The sequence continues at coordinate 16,791 of NZ_JAMZBE010000013.1, read as the reverse complement.
CATCAGCAGGCATTTGGAAGGTTTTATCATGAGAGCCGTACTCTTCGGCTTTCTGCGCCATCAGGCCCACGTTGGGTACGCTGCCCATGGTAGTTGGGTCGAACGCGCCGTTCTGCTTGCAGTCTTCGATCACCGCCTGATAAATGGTGGCGTAGCAGCGGTCAGGGATAACAGCCTTCGCATCCTGCAGCTCGTCATTCGCGTTCCACATCTTGCCGGAATCACGAATCATCGCCGGCATAGAGGCATCGATGATCACGTCGCTGGGCACATGCAGGTTGGTGATGCCTTTATGGGAGTTCACCATCGCCATGGCCGGGCGAGTTTGATAAAGGGCCTCTACATCGCCTTTGATCGCCTCTTGCTGGTCGCTGGGCAGCTTCTCAATAGCGCTGTAAAGGTCGCCGATACCGCTGTTCGGGTTGAAGCCAGCACTCTTCAGCACGTCAGCGTGCTTCTCCAGCACCTCTTTATAGAACTCTTCTACCACGATACCGAACATGATTGGGTCGGAGACCTTCATCATGGTGGCTTTCAAGTGCAGCGAGAACAGCACGCCGCTCTCTTTGGCATCGCTGATTTGGCTGTCAATAAAGCTGCGCAGACGGCGGCTACTCATGCTGGCGGCGTCAATGACTTCGCCTGCTTGTACCGCAAGGCCCTCTTTTAGCACCACGTTGGTGCCATCTTTTTGCTGCAGCTCAATCTTCAGCGTGCCGGCTTTTTCCATCACCGCCGACTGTTCGCTGCCGTAGAAGTCGCCTTCGCTCATATGAGCCACATGGGACTTAGAGTCAGCGCTCCACTCACCCATGCGGTGCGGGTATTTGCGAGCGTAGTTCTTGACCGATTTCGGCGCGCGGCGGTCGGAGTTACCTTCGCGCAGCACCGGGTTTACCGCACTGCCCTTGGCTTTGTCGTAACGCGCTTTAACGGAGGCTTCTTCGTCGTTTTTCGGCTCTTCCGGGTAGTCAGGCAGCGGGTAGCCCTGGCTTTGCAGCTCTTTGATGGTTGCTTTTAGCTGCGGGCCAGAGGCGCTGATATTGGGTAGTTTGATAATGTTAGCTTCAGGCGTCTTCGCCAGCTGACCAAGCTCCGCCAGGTCATCGCTCACGCGCTGCTCGTCGCTCAGAATATCTGGGAATTGTGCTAATACGCGGGCAGCAAGAGAAATATCGCGGGTCTCTACTTCGACACCGGCAGAGTCGGTAAAGGCATCAATGATGGGTAAGAGAGAGTAGGTAGCGAGCGCAGGAGCTTCATCGGTGAGCGTATAAATGATCTTCGGCGTTTTAGACATTTTTGCGTTAACCTCTTTTTTTCGGTCGCTGTGATTATAAAAAATCCTGAGCTACGCGGCTCATTCAACGATTAGCCATGCCGCGAAGCGGGTGGAGCATCCTGTATGCGCTGCCCCTTTGGTCAGTCGGTGGTACTACTGGTCACTCGGTGGTTATTGCGGTAACGATGACGACAGATGAAAACGGTGGTCATCACGATGCCAACGGTTCATCTCAAACAGCTGCGCCAGATTATACCAGCGCTGCACTTTAACCGCATGAGCGATTGTCGACAAATCCTCCACCTCTAGTTCTTGAGACAGCTTGTGAGACGATGAGCACCTTATATTTACTGCACAAACCCTACCGTATGCTCTCCCAGTTTACCGATAGCCAGGGCAGGGCCACCTTGGCAGAGGTGATTCGCGCCCCAGGGGTGTACGCCGCTGGCCGCCTTGATTTTGATTCTGAAGGCCTGCTGCTACTCAGTGATGACGGGGGCCTTATTCACCGCATTGCCCACCCCAAACACAAGCAGCCAAAAACCTATTGGGTGCAGCTTGAAGGCCACATTACCGATGAAGCCATCCGCGCGCTCAAATCAGGCATTACGTTAAAAGATGGCCCGACCCTACCCGCCAAAGCGCGCCGTATAGCGCCGCCTGCTATTGCTGAACGTGACCCGCCGATCGACCCTAAGCGCCACCCTCTCACCAGCTGGCTAGAACTCACTATTAGCGAAGGCCGCAACCGCCAGGTGCGCCGTATGACTGCCCACGTAGGCTTTCCTACCCTGCGCCTGATTCGTGCGGCCATTGGCCCCTGGCAGCTTGGCGACCTGGCACCTGGAGAATGGCGTAAAGAAACCCTGCACGCACCGCGCCCGGGCAACGCCAAGCAGCCTCGCGCCGTGCCAAAAAAGGCTAAGCCAAAAAACGCCAAGCCGAAAAGCGCCTCACCAAAAGGCTCAGGTACCAATAAAGCGCGTGCCGCAAAAGCAGCCCCCAAACGAAGCACCAAATCCAGAGGCCCTAAAAAATGAATACGCCTTCTCCTACTGTTCGGCCAACCATTCGCAGCACGGTGGCCTGTGTAATTCAGCAGGGCGAGCATTTTTTAATGGTGGAAGAGGATAAAGGTGGTGCCCACACGCTCTTTAATCAGCCAGCCGGGCATGTGGAACTTGGCGAAGGGCCGGTAGCCGCCATACAGCGCGAGGTGCAAGAGGAAACGGCGTGGCAGGTATTGCTCACCGGCTATTTAGGGTTGTACGTTTTTCACACCCCAGAGGGAGAAACGTTTCATAGCCATGGATTTACCGGCGTCCCTGAACAGCCGCTCACCACGGCGATTGACCCGGCCATTGTGGCTACCCATTGGTTAACACGCGATGAGATCGTCGCACTCGCGGCCGCGCAGCGGTTAAGAAGCCCGCTGGTGCTGAAACGCATTGACGATGCCCTGAACCACCGTCACTTCCCGCTTTCGGTGATCCAAGAGTGAAGCACTCGAAGCATCGAGCCCCCATCGTGTATAATCGCCGCCCAATTGCACACCACTTCAACTGAGGATGCCAATGACATCCACCGATGGCACAGCCACCCAGGACGCGTCAGACACCCACACCGCTGCCACTGGTAAAGTGATTGTCGGCATGTCCGGCGGCGTCGACTCCTCCGTTTCTGCTCTCCTTCTGCTCCAACAGGGGTACGAGGTCGAGGGCCTGTTTATGAAAAACTGGGATGAGGACGACAACACCGAGTACTGCACGGCGAAGGAGGATCTCGCCGATGCCGAAGCGGTGTGCGCCAAGCTAGGGATCAAGCTGCACACGGCTAACTTCGCCGCCGAGTATTGGGACAACGTGTTCGAGCACTTCTTGGCAGAGTACAAAGCAGGCCGTACGCCCAACCCTGACATCCTGTGTAACCGGGAGATCAAGTTTAAGGTCTTCTTAGAGTATGCCGAGATGCTCGGTGCGAACAAAATTGCCACCGGCCACTATGTGCGCCAGGGCATTCGCGATGGCCTACCGCGCCTGCTGAAAGGCTTGGATGGCAATAAAGACCAAAGCTACTTCCTGCACGCCGTACCGGAAGCCGCCATTGCTCGCACGCTGTTCCCGGTCGGCGAGCTTGAAAAACCCGAAGTACGTGCCCTGGCAGAGCAGCACGACCTCATCACCGCGAAGAAAAAGGACTCCACAGGCATCTGCTTTATCGGTGAGCGTCGTTTCCGCGACTTCTTGCAGCAGTACCTGCCCGCCCAGCCGGGCACCATCGAGACCCCTGAAGGCGATGAAATTGGCCAGCACATGGGCTTGATGTATTACACCCTGGGGCAGCGTCAAGGGTTAGGTATTGGCGGTTTGGCCAACTACTCCGAAGACCCCTGGTACGTGGCGGCAAAAGATCTCGAGCGCAACGTGCTGATCGTGGTGCAAGGCAAGCATCATTCGCTGCTTTACACCAATGCACTCGCCACCGAGGCGATGGACTGGGTCGCTGGAAAGCCGCCGGTTCAGCAAGGCCGCTTTACCGCCAAAACCCGCTACCGCCAAAGCGACTGCCCCTGCGAAATTGTCGCCCAGGCCGATGGCAGCGTTGAGGTTATTTTTGACGACCCGCAGTGGGCGGTCACGCCCGGCCAGTCGCTGGTGCTTTACGATAACGACATCTGCTTAGGCGGCGGCGTTATTCGCGCCACCTGGAATGCCTCGGAGACCGCTGCATGAGCGCAACCCCTATTCACCGCGCGCCCGACACCCCCGCCGCCCGCCAAGCCCTCGCCCTGGCGGGGGTCTTTCAAGCAGCAAGCCTCGTCGATGAACTCGCCCGTACGGGACAAGTTGATACACGCGCGTGGGAAACGCTGATCAACGCGACGGTAGACACCAACCCGGAAAGTTTTGAAGCCATCTACGGCGGCCATCCGAACAACCTACGCCGCGGGCTGGATACGCTGGAAGCGCTCGTCGGCCGTAAGCAGGCCAACCCGGTGGTATTGCGCTACGGCTTTTCGCTGCTGCTGCTAATGAATAAGCTGCGCACCGACCGCCAAATGATGGACGTGTTAGGCCAAAAGCTGTCCCATGTTCAAGGGCAAGCAGACCACTTTGGCACTACCCACGAAAACGTCATTGCCAGCCTTGGTGAAACTTACCAAGAGACCATTTCGACGTTTAAAACGCGCATTGTGGTGCAGGGCGACCCCTCGCTACTGCAAACCCGCATGATGCCGGAACGGGTACGCGCTTGCTTAATGGCCGGTATTCGCTTTGCGCTGTTGTGGCATCAGCAGGGCGGCCGCCGCTGGAAGCTGGTGTTTCAACGCAAGGCGCTACGCCGAGCGCTGGATAACTTTAGCTAGCCGCCAAGATACCTTACTTTCGACCTCCGACTTTGACCACTCTGGAAACCAAGCCATGCAACTCTCTGCTCTGACCGCCCTTTCTCCCGTTGACGGCCGCTACGGCGCCAAAGCCGCCGCGCTACGTGAACACTTCAGCGAATTCGGCCTGATCCGTGCGCGCGTGATTGTGGAAGTGCGCTGGCTGCAGCGCCTTGCTGAGCACGGCCAGATTGTCGAAGTCCCGCCGCTTTCCGCGAAAGCCACCGCGTTTCTAGAGCAGCTTATTCGTGACTTCTCAGTCGATGACGCGGAGCGCATCAAAGAGATTGAGCGCACCACCAACCACGACGTTAAAGCGGTGGAGTACTTCCTAAAAGAGAAGATTGCAGGCCAAGCAGAGCTAAACGCCGTTACCGAATTTATCCACTTCGCCTGCACCAGTGAAGACATCAACAACCTCTCTTACGGCGTGATGCTGGCAGATGGCCTGAAAGCCATGCTGCCGACGATGCATGAAGTCGCCGATGAGATTGCCAAGCTGGCGATTGCCCATGCAGGCCAGCCGATGCTGTCACGCACCCATGGCCAAACCGCCAGCCCCACCACGCTGGGTAAAGAGATGGCCAACGTGGCGTATCGCCTCAAGCGCCAGCTCAAGCAGATCGAAAGCGTGGAGATTCTGGGCAAAATCAACGGAGCGGTAGGCAACTACAATGCTCACCTGACCACCTACCCGGATATCGACTGGGAAGCCAACGCGCGCACCTTCGTTGAAGGCCTGGGATTAAGCTTTAACCCCTACACCACGCAAATCGAACCCCACGACTACATTGCCGAACTGTTCGATGCGATCTGCCGCTACAACACGATTCTGATCGACTTTGACCGCGACGTATGGGGCTACATCTCCCTGGGCTACTTCAAGCAGCGCACCGTAGAAGGCGAAATTGGCTCTTCCACCATGCCGCACAAGGTCAACCCGATTGACTTTGAAAACTCAGAAGGCAACCTGGGCCTCGCCAACGCGGTGATGAGCCACTTAGCGCAAAAGCTGCCGATCTCCCGCTGGCAGCGCGACCTGACCGACTCCACCGTACTGCGTAACCTAGGCGTTGGCTTGGCCTATGGTCTGATTGGCTACCATGCAAGCCTCAAAGGCATCAGCAAATTAGAAGCTAATCCATCGCGCCTGGAAGAAGACCTGGATAACAGCTGGGAAGTACTTGCCGAGCCGATCCAAACCGTGATGCGTCGCTACGGCATTGAAAAGCCCTACGAGAAGCTCAAAGAACTTACTCGCGGCAAGCGTATTGATCAAGCGGGCTTTGCCGCCTTTATTGATACTCTTGAGCTGCCCGAGACGGTCAAAAATGAGCTGAAGGCACTCTCGCCCGCCAGCTATATTGGTAATGCGAAGGCCCAGGCCGAAGCACTCAACCAGCGGCTTGCTGCACTCTAAACGACGCTCTACGACACTGACGTAGCGCTCACTTGAACTAGGATAACGCCATGAGTCATCACGATAAGCCACTCACCCTGCTAGGCGATTTAACGCCTGCAGACTTCTTGGCCAACTATTGGCAGCAGAAGCCACTGCTGATTCGTGGCGCTATCCCTGATTTCGTCAGCCCTATCGACCCCGATGAGCTGGCCGGGCTTGCCTGCGAGCCTGGAGTAGAGGCTCGGCTAGTGGAAGAGAACGGCCCTGATGGCCCTTGGCAGGTCTCCCATGGGCCGTTTGATAACGCCACCTTCGAGCGCCTTCCAGAAGGCCACTGGAGCCTGCTCGTTCAAGCGGTGGATCACTATGTGCCCTCTATCGCTGCGCTGATGGAAGAGTTTGATTTCCTGCCCAGCTGGCGGTTAGACGACATCATGGTGAGCTATGCGCCTCCTGGCGGAAGCGTAGGCCCCCATATTGATCAGTACGATGTGTTTCTGCTGCAAGCCAGCGGGCACCGTCGTTGGCAGCTAGGGGGCAAGCAGCCGGATAACGCCGCCATTATTCAGGGCATTGACCTGCGCATTCTGGAGTCTTTCGAGATTGAAGCAGATTCCGACTGGACGCTGGCACCCGGCGACATGCTCTACCTCCCCCCCGGCTGGGCACATCACGGTGTTAGCCAAACCGACGACTGCATGACGATTTCGGTGGGTTTCCGGGCGCCCTCTGCGGACGAAGCGATCACTTCTTACGCCGATTACATTGGCGAGCAGGTCTCGGACTCCTATCGCTACAGCGACGCGGGAATGACACCGGCTGAAGAGTTAGGCGAGCTCGACGATGCCGCTGTTGAGCGTATGCGCCAGTTTATTCTCTCCACCCTGGATAACCCTGAACAGGTTGCCCAGTGGTTTGGCCGAGTGATGACCCAGCCAAAATATATCGATCAAGTCGTGGCCCTTGAGGAGCCGATGAGCGAAGCCGACCTTGTTGCTCAACTACAAGACGGTGAGCCACTGTTCCATATGCCGGGTTCTCGCTTTGCATGGCGCAGCGATGCGTCAGGCACCACGCTATTTGTCGATGGCGACGGGCATACCTGCTCAGAGACTCTGGCAAAACGCCTCGCTGACCCAACGCCGATGTACGAAGAGGTGCTGGAAATTGACGGCGCTAAAGCGCTGATTACACAGCTCATCAACAGCGGCAGCCTTGGTTTTATGGGCGAAGGCGACGACGAGGAGTAAGGCGTGGAAGCGGTAACGGTAAAAAGTGGTAGTTGGGCATTACTGGGTGAGCCAGCCTCGCTGATTCGCCGAATCGTCTTTATCGACGAGCAGCAAGTTCCTCAAGAGGAAGAGTGGGATGGCCGCGATACGGAGTGCATGCACTTTTTAGCCACTCTCAATGGCGAGCCGGTAGGCACCGCGCGACTGCTGCCCGATGGCCACATTGGCCGCGTTGCGGTACTTAGCAGCGCCCGAGGCACGGGCATTGGCTACCAGCTAATGGAGGCGGCCATTAAAGCCGCCCGCGAGGCCGGCCACCCTCATGCAGCGCTTAGCGCCCAGTTACATGCCCTCGCTTTCTATGAACGCCTGGGGTTTGTTGCCCATGGCGATGTGTTTATGGATGCGGGGATTCCCCATCGTGAGATGGAGCTCGCCCTGTAGCCTGCCTTTGCCTGCCCTGCCAAAGCGCCACCCTGTGTGGCGCTTTTTTTATGCCAATGTTTATTCCTATGACGAAAAACGACTACACAAACAGGGCGTTTGGCGTAGTCGCTGTCGTCGGACTACAACGCCGTGTGCCCCCAAGTGACAATTGTTGATTATCCTCGCCTAGTTGATAGTTATTGCACTGCAGCGTTAGTGAGCACCTCTTCGGAGACATTGACGCTGTGTGAAGCGAAGCGCCAAGCCGCGACGTTTTACTTAGAGACGATTGGCGTAGAGACAGCGCCGCGAAATTGAACAATGCTGGAATCTATCTCGCAGGTGCAGCATAAGAATAAGCTAACGTGCGAACGACGATAACCCCGGAGGAAACAGCTCATGTCAGGACTGCTCGACGATATCAAAGCCATGGCCCAACTGCGCGAAGCTCAAGGCGGCAAGTGGTCAGCGATCAAACCTGAATACGCCGCCCGCATGCGTGCTCAGAACCGTTTCCACACTGGCTTGGACATTGCCCGCTACACGGCCAAGATTATGCGTGACGACATGGCCGCCTACGATGCCGACACCTCACAGTACACGCAATCTCTGGGCTGCTGGCACGGCTTTATCGGCCAACAGAAGCTGATCTCTATTAAAAAGCACTTCGGCACCACCAAGCGCCGTTACCTCTACCTTTCCGGCTGGATGGTGGCCGCACTGCGCTCCGAGTTCGGCCCGCTGCCCGACCAATCCATGCATGAGAAAACCTCGGTCGCGCACCTGATCGAAGAGCTCTATACCTTCTTGAAGCAAGCGGATGCCTGGGAGCTTAACCACCTGTTCCGCGCCTTGGATGACGCTAAAGCCGCAGGTGATAGCGCTAAAGAGCAAGAGCTGACCAGTAAAATCGACAACTACGAAACCCACATCGTGCCGATTATTGCCGACATCGACGCTGGCTTTGGTAACGCTGAAGCCACCTATCTGCTGGCCAAAAAATTCATTCAAGCAGGTGCTTGCTGTATCCAGCTTGAAAACCAAGTATCGGATGAGAAGCAGTGTGGCCACCAAGACGGTAAAGTCACCGTTCCCCATGAAGACTTCCTCGCGAAGATCAACGCCGTGCGTTACGCCTTTCTAGAGCTAGGCGTAGAAGATGGCGTGATTGTAGCCCGCACCGACTCTCTGGGCGCTGGCCTGACCCAGAAGATCGCCGTCACCAACGAGCCGGGTGACCTGGGCGACCAGTACAACAGCTTCCTGGATGGCGATGTCATTGAGAACGCCGACGATATCAATAACGGCGACGTGGTGATCAAGCAAAACGGCAAGCTGGTGAAGCCCAAGCGCCTTGCTTCTGGGCTCTATCAGTTCAAACCCGGGACAGGCGAAGACCGCGTGATACTGGACTGTATCACCAGCCTGCAAAACGGTGCCGACCTACTATGGATCGAAACTGAGAAGCCCCATGTTGGCCAAATTGCCAGCATGGTAAACCGCATCCGCGAAGTAGTGCCGGATGCCAAGCTGGTGTACAACAACTCGCCTTCCTTCAACTGGACTTTGAACTTCCGCCAGCAGGTATTTGATGCCTGGGAGAAAGAAGGTAAGGATGTCTCGGCTTACCAGCGCGACAAGCTGATGAGCGTGGAGTATGACAACACCGAACTTGGTCAATTGGCCGACGAGTGGACGCGTAACTTCCAGCGCGACAGCTCTCGCGAAGCAGGTATCTTCCACCACCTGATTACACTGCCCACGTACCACACCGCAGCGCTCTCTACCGACAACCTGGCTAAGGGCTACTTTGGCGACGAAGGTATGCTGGCCTATGTGGAAGGTGTGCAGCGTCAAGAGATCCGCCAAGGTATCGCCACTGTTAAGCACCAGGACATGGCAGGTTCTAACATCGGTGACGATCATAAAGAGTTCTTCCATGGCGACGCAGCGCTGAAAGCGGGCGGCAAAGACAACACCATGAATCAGTTCGGTTAATCAACCTTACTCGCAATACCTCCAGGAGGCTTCGGCCTCCTGTTTTTTTGCCTTCCGTTTAATACTTTGCAATTAACCCAAACGCGTGCAAAATTTTTGCACACTGCTTTCTTAATGCCTGCCTACACTCTACTTTATGACCTTTTTTCTGGATGGCTGGTCAAAGCTGTACGATTCCGTTATCTTTTAACGAACGCTGTTCTAAAATAAATTGTACGCAACGCCTTGCGACCGATTCACGGCCATAGATGCTGATACCCACTGGAGGTTTTAATGAAACGTTTACTACCTGTTGCCGCGTTAAGCATTCTCACACTGGCTGGCTGCGCCAACACTGCCCCCTACTCTGGTGATGTATACCGTGGCAATCAAGCGCAAACGGGCCAGAGCGTCAGCTATGGCACTATCGTGGCTATTCGTCCGGTACAGATTCAGGCCGACAGCCGTACCGGAAACCTACTAGGCGGTGGCGGTGGTGCCATCATTGGCGGCCTGCTAGGTAGCCAAATCGGCGGCGGCTCAGGGCGTCAGCTCGCCACCGTAGCAGGGGCGCTAGGTGGCGCGGTGGCGGGTACCGCTACTGAAGATCGCGCTAACCGTGTGAATGCACTGGAAATGGAAATCCGTCGTGATGATGGTACCGATGTGGTGGTGGTGCAAAGTGCTGATCGTCAGTTCCAGGCAGGTCAGCGGGTTCGCCTAATTGGTAGTGGTGCTAATCTGAGCGTAGCGCCGTACTAAATCGTGGCCTACTAAGGTCTAGCTCGTTAAGTAAAAGCACTATCTACGCAGCTGACACTATGACAGTTGCCAAACACACAGCCGCCCGGCCAAATTGGCCGGGCGGCTGTGTGTTTGGAGCAACAAATCGCGTTTAGTGAGCGACTTTACTGCTTGCCCAGTTGGCAAGTTTCATCACTACCAATGCAATCACCGCGAGCAAAATCGCCACCAGCAGCACATCTACAGGGCGAATCAAAGTTGTAGCACCCAATACGGCCAACGCAACCACCCACAAATAGCGGTTGTCGCCATGGCTTTTCAGCACGCTTGGCAGCATTTTATCTAGCCCCTGGCTAACGCCGCTTTCCCAACGCTTATTAGCAAAATAAGCAATCAGTACAAAGGCGATAACCCAAATTAAGAAGATAGTCATAACAGGCTCCGGTGAGTGTTATTTTAAGAGAAAAATTAATTGCTGTAGGGTATCCCTGCACACCCCCCGGCGCAATAGCGCTAAAGGCGTGGAGGTGGAAAAAGCCCGCTTACCCCCTGACAAGCTGGCCCACACGCGTTACCATGTTGGGACATGCACTCACCGAAAGGTTATTCAATGCAAATTGCGCAAAACTCGGTTGTCGCGTTCCACTACACCCTGACCAACGATGCAGGTGAGGTGCTAGACAGTTCTGAAGGCCGCGAGCCGCTGACGTATCTCCACGGCGCTGGCAACATCATTCCGGGCCTGGAAAAAGAGCTTGAAGGTCGTGCTGCTGGGGACAAACTGAACGTTAAAGTTTCCCCTGAAGAGGGTTACGGCGAAGTTCAAGAGCAGCTGATGCAAGAAGTACCGCGTGATGCATTCCAAGGCGTTGAAAGCATTGAGCCGGGTATGCAGTTCCAAGCGCAAACCCAAGGCGGCCCGCTCATGGTTACCGTCAAGAAAGTTGAAGGCGACACCGTTGTGGTTGATGGCAACCACCCGCTGGCGGGTCAGCACCTCAACTTTGACGTTGAAATTGCTACCGTACGCGAAGCAAGCCAGGAAGAAGCCGAGCACGGCCACGTGCACGGCGAAGGCGGCGTAGAGCACTAAGCTCTTGCATGCCACAAAGGGCGGCCAATGGGCCGCCCTTTTTATTTTAATGGCCGCTATGTGATGCTGACTCTTCTGGAATCAACACAAGTTGGCCATAACGCACGCTACGCGACGATGTCACCTCATCGGCAAACTGCTTCAGTGCACTCCCCTGCCCCTTTAAGAGTGCGACTTCCAAGCAGCTATCGTGATTGATATGCACATGCAGCGTTGAGAGCGTTAAATCGTGATGGTCATGAGAGTGACGAGTCAGGCGCTTAGAGAGATCTCGCGCCGCGTGGTCATACACATACACCAGCGCTCCCATACACGGCGCATTGGGTGCAACCTCCTCTTTCACCTGCTTTAACCCGTTGCGGGTCAAGTCACGAATGGCCTCTGAGCGATTTTGATAGCCGCGCAGCGCCATCAGCGCATCGACCTCGCTTAACAGCTCCTCATCCAGCGTTACCGTTACCCGCTGCATACTCTCTCCTTCGCCTATCCGGTGTAGTGCTCTGCCGCAACTTCCAGCGCCGATAGTATGATGTTATTGTAAAAACATCATACCAACAGCCGTGAACAGGTGTCCCATGCGTCGCACTATCATACTGGCTCTAGCAGCCACATGCGTAGCGCTAAGCGCGCCAGCGTTGGCCAAAGACCAGCTAGTGCTTGCCATTGGTGGTGAACCGGAGCAAGGGTTTGATCCGCTGTTGGGCTGGGGTCAGTACGGCAGCCCTCTATTTCAGTCTACGCTGCTTACCCGTGGTCAGGACTTAACCCCGCAATCAGGCCTAGCCACAGAATGGTCCCTTTCTGAAGATCGCCTTACCTGGACTCTCACCTTACGCACGGACGTGCGCTTTTCAGACAACACCCCGCTAACCGCAGAAGACGTTGCCTTTACGTTCACCGCCGCCGCCGAGGCAGGCGGTAGAGCGGATCTCAGCGCATTAGCGAGTACCCGTGCGGTCGACGGCAACACCGTCGAATTCACCCTCAAAGCACCGCGCATCACTTTTATCGACCAGTTGATGACGCTGGGTATCGTGCCCAACGCCGAGCGAGAAAACGGCTATGGCGACGAGTATGGCAGGCAGCCGCTGGGTTCAGGCCCTTACCGGTTAGTGGAGTGGCAAGAGGGTGAGCAGCTGATTGTTGAGCGGAACCCCTATTTTTACGGCCCCGCGCCGGTCTTCGAGCGTCTGGTGTTTCTGTTTACCGATGAAGCCGCCACCCTAAGTGCAGCTCACGCAGGCCAGGTGGATCTCGCTGCGGTGCCACCAGCGCTGGCAGAGAACATCCCTGAGCAGATGCATCGGGTGATTATGAAGAGCGTCGATAACCGAGGCATTCTGTTCCCTATGCAGCCCGCCACGGGCGAAAAAGCTGACAACGGCGCGCCGATTGGTAATAACGTCACTGCCGACCTCGCCATTCGCCAGGGGGTCAATTTAGCCCTTGATCGTGAGACGCTGGTGGACGTTGCGCTAAACGGCTTTGGTCGCCCCGCTTTTGGCCCTGCCGATGGTCTTCCCTGGAGCCATAAGGATGAGAAGCTCGCGACGCCCAACCTTTCCCGCGCTAACGCCCTGCTAGATGAAGCAGGCTGGGTACGCAAAGAAGAGGATGGACTGCGCTATAAAAACGGCCAACCTGCACGCTTTCGTCTCACATACCCCACCAGCGACACCACCCGCCAACAGCTCGCCCAGGTGAGTGCCGAGATGGTGCGCCCGCTCGGCATCGAGATACAGCCCACCGGCCGCCACTGGGACGAGATCCAACGTGAGGCGCTTCACCAAGACGCCATCGTGTTTGGCTTTGGCAGCCAAAGTCCGCAGGAAGTGTACTACCTCTTCCATAGCGAGCATGCCGGGTTCGGTTTTTACAACAGTGGTTACTACGCCAACGAGGCGGTCGACCAACACCTGGATGCCGCCCAAGCGGCGGCTAACACCGAAGAAGCCAATCAGCATTGGCAAGCCGCCCAATGGGACGGCGATACCGGCTATGGGGTACAGGGAGACACCAGCTGGGCCTGGATGGTCAACCTTGCCCACGTGTATGCCACCAACCGCTGCCTCGACCTGGGCGAACTGGGCGTTGCCCCTCACGGCCACGGCTGGCCGGTCACCGCCAACTTGCTTGAGTGGCGCTGGACGTGCGATTAACGGTTTGGCTAGCGAGCCGCCTACTTCGGCTGTTGCTGGTACTGCTAAGTGTCGCAGCGGTCTCTTTTGGGCTGATGATGCTATCTCCCATCGACCCGGTGGATGCCTACCTTGGCCCGCAAATGGCCCAGGTCAGCCCTGAGCAGCGCACGCTGATTGCCGAACGCTGGGGGTTTAACGCCCCGGCCAGTGTGCAGTTTCAACACTGGCTGCAACAGTTGCTTAGCGGAGAGCTGGGCTGGAGCCATATCTACAACCAGCCGGTAAGCGACGTCATCAACCAGCGCTTCCAGCGCTCGTTTTTTCTGCTGTTGAGCGCTTGGCTGCTCTCGCTGATACTTGGCGTAGTACTCGGCATCGCCGCAGGAAGCAAAGAGGGCTCCCTGCTGGACCGCTTGATCAGCGGCTATGCTTATATCACTGCTTCGACGCCCACGTTTTGGCTCGCCATGCTGGCGCTGCTACTTTTCTCCGTCACCTTGGGCTGGACCCCCACCTGCTGCGCAGGGCCCACGGGCGTGCTGAGCCAAGAAGTAACGCTGCTCACGCAGCTGCACCATCTCCTTTTACCTACTCTCACCCTCGCCCTGTTAGGCGTTGCCACCATCACGCTACATACCCGGGCCAAGATGGCGGCGTTTATGCGCTCGGATACCGCGCTGCACGCCTTTGCCCAAGGCGCCAGCCGTTTCGATATCGCCTGGCGCCACGGCTTGCGCCACGCCAGCCTGCCAGCGATCACTTTGGCGTTTGCCTCTCTCGGCGAGCTATTTGGCGGCTCCCTTCTGGTTGAACAAGTCTTTGCTTACCCTGGACTTGGGCAGGCGACCGTCGCCGCTGGCTTGCGAAGCGATGTGCCGCTACTGCTCGCCATAGCGCTATTTACCGCGCTATTTGTGAGTATTGGCAACCTCATCGCCGATGGCCTTTACCAGTGGGCCGACCCACGTATCGCACGGGACCGCACTAATGAATAGCCAGCCGCGCCTGGTCGCAGCAGGCTATGCAGGTGTGTTTGGCCTGCTGGTATTACTGTTGCTCAGCAGTTCTCTATGGCTGGGAGATAGCCCACTGCACATGCAGTTCGAGGCCCGCCTCATGCCTCCCAGCGCCGAGCACTGGCTGGGCACCGATGCCCTAGGGCGAGAGCTTTGGGCCCGCACGCTGGCGGGGCTTGCCTTGAGTTTTGGGGTAGGGCTGAGCGCGGCACTGTTGGGCACGCTGGTTGCTTTAAGCTTGGCGAGTCTCGCCATGCTCTCGCCCATACTGGATGCGCTGGTGAGCTTACTGATTGATACGCTGCTGAGCGTGCCACACCTGATTTTACTATTGCTGATCGCCTTTGCCCTGGGCGGCGGCACCCAGGCTGTCATTATCGCTGTTGCGTTGACCCACTGGCCAAGCCTTGCCCGCTTGCTCAGAGCCGAGCTACTCAGCTTGCGAAACGCCCCTTATGTGGCGATTTCGAAAGGGTTTGGCAAACGCCAAGGATTTATTGTTTGGCACCACTTGCTGCCCCATGTGCTGCCTCACTGCTTGGTCGGCGCACTGCTGCTGTTTCCCCACGCCATTTTGCATGAAGCAGCCCTGACCTTTTTAGGCGTTGGCTTAGACCCTACCCAGCCCGCCATCGGCGTATTACTGGCCGACGCCATGCGCTACCTTACCGGCGGCTACTGGTGGCTAGGGGTGTTTCCTGGGCTGGGTTTACTGCTGATGGTACTGGCGATTGAACGCTTCGCCTCGATGCTGCGCAAAGCGCTGTAAAGATCGCGATTTTTAACAAGGAGTTTGCCATGCTGACCATTGACCGGCTAACCCTGCAACTCCCCTACTACCCCCGCTGGTGGCGACGGGAGTGGACCACCTGTATCGAGTCGCTCTCGCTGCACCTTCAGCCGGGCGAAGTGCATGCTGTGGTGGGTGCGTCAGGCGCAGGTAAAAGCCTGCTGGCCTACGCCATTATGGGGCTACTGCCCCAAGCGGCACGGGTCGCAGGAGAGCTGCGCTTCCAGGGGGAGGACTTAACACCAGCGCGCCAGCGGCAGCTGAGGGGGCATCAGTTGGCGCTCATTCCTCAATCGTTGAATGCTCTTGACCCGCTCGCCCGCAGCCAGCATCAGGTACGCTGGGCGGCCCAACGGGCAGGATTTGGTCGCTCAGCCGCCCAGCAGCGCGCCGATGAGCTATTGAGCCGCTATCAGCTTAGCCACGCGTCTACCCACTACCCCCACGAGCTGTCAGGCGGCATGGCGCGGCGGGTGCTCATCGCTATGGCCCAGGTGGGCAACGCACGTCTGGTGATTGCCGATGAGCCCAGCGTAGGCCTTGACCCCAACCAACGCGACCGTGTGCTGGCAGCACTAAAAGCTATCGCCCTAGAGGGCAAAGCGGTGATGCTGATTACCCACGATCTGCGCCATGCCCTTACCATTGCCGACAGGGTTTCCGTGATTCGCCAGGGCCAAGCGCTGGAAACCGCACCTGCCCAGGCTTTCCAAGGCCAGGGCGAGCAGCTTATGAGTTGCTATGCGCGAACCTTGTGGCAGGCGCTACCGGAAAACGCGTTCAGCACGCAGCCCAGATTCGCGCGCCAGGAGCCAGCATTTGCTTGAAGCCCATCAACTATCGTTTCACTTTGCGTCAGGCTCGCCCCTGCTAACGAATATTTCCCTACGCCTTGCGCCCGGCGAGTGGTTAGGGCTCAGCGGTGACTCTGGAGCGGGAAAATCAACGCTTGGCAAGCTATTGGCAGGCCAGCTCACGCCCCACCACGGCAGCGTGACGATAGATGGCTCTCCGCTGCCTAAACTTGGACGACGCCCCGTGCAGCGGCTGCCGCAGTCGCCTGAATTGGCGGTGAACCCGCGCTGGCGGGTAGGAAAGATATTGACGGAAGCGTGGACACCGCCAGATACGCTGATGGAGGCGTTTGGCATTGAAGATGAATGGCTAAAGCGCTTTCCCAGTGCACTCTCCGGCGGGGAGCTACAACGGGTGTGCGTATTGCGCGCCCTCGCCCCCGGCGTCCGCTATGTGGTGGCCGATGAGATCTCCACCATGCTGGATCCGATCACTCAGCTGACGC
>NZ_JAMZBE010000012.1:0-43162 GCF_024158645.1 Halomonas sp. 707B3 | reverse complement strand
GCCTTTGCAGTTTGGCCGTTGTGGCTGGCCGCCGCTGGCTGGTTGCTGAACCTTTACTGGGTGACGCACTACCCGGAAAGCAGTCAGCAGTGGCAAGCCACTTCACGCCGTCTACTCATGGGCGTTTGGGTGCTGCTGCCGTGCTGGGTGGGTTTTAACGTGCTGCGTGATAGCGGGGTGGTGTGGCTGCTGTTTGTGATGCTGCTGGTATGGACGGCAGACATTGGCGCCTACTTTGCTGGTCGCCGCTGGGGTAAGCGAAAATTAGCCCCGCGGGTTAGTCCAGGCAAGTCCTGGGAGGGCGTGTATGGGGGGCTTGCTGCCACGATGCTGCTAGCCCTGCTGTTTGCCCTTTGGCAGCCCCTTGGAGTGATGGGGGGCGTGGCGCTGATCGTGATTACCGCAGTGGTGACGCTGACTTCAGTGCTTGGCGACCTGTTTGAAAGTATGTTGAAACGCTACCGTAATATTAAAGACTCCAGCCAGCTGCTGCCGGGTCATGGTGGTGTGCTGGACCGTATCGATAGTCTCACCGCAGCCATCCCCATCTTTGCGCTGTTGTATCTGCAGGTACTGTCACTTCAGGTGAGCGCGCTATGAGTCACGTCTCGGTTCAGTTGGTCACTGTGCTCGGTGCCACCGGCTCCATCGGTAAAAGCACCTTGGATGTCATCGCGCGCCATCCGGAGCGTTACCGCGTCTATGCCCTAACGGCGCATACCTCAAAAGAGGCGCTGCTTGACCAGTGTAAAGCGCACTCTCCCCGGTTTGCCGTGTTGGATGACGACGCCGATGCCCAGTGGTTGCAGCAAGGGCTCCTCCAAGCAGGCTCCAACACCGTGGCGCTGGCGGGGCAGGACGCGCTGTGCGAGGTCGCCCAAGCGCCTGAGGTCGACACCGTGATGGCGGCGATCGTCGGGGCGGCAGGCCTGTTGCCGTCGCTGGCGGCAGCCGAAGCCGGTAAGCGCGTGCTATTGGCCAATAAGGAGGCCCTGGTGATGAGCGGGTCGCTGTTTATGGATGCCGTTGCACGCTCCGGGGCGACGCTGTTGCCGATCGATTCTGAACATAATGCCATCTACCAGTGTCTACCCAGCGAGCATCGCGGCGGATTAGCCAAACACGGCGTGCGTCAGCTGCTTCTAACCGCATCGGGCGGGCCGTTTCGCGGCTGGTCGGCTGCCGATATTGCTAACGTAACACCAGAGCAGGCCTGCGCTCATCCTAACTGGT
This sequence comes from Halomonas sp. 707B3, assembly GCF_024158645.1. Lineage (NCBI taxonomy): Bacteria > Pseudomonadati > Pseudomonadota > Gammaproteobacteria > Oceanospirillales > Halomonadaceae > Halomonas > Halomonas sp. 707B3. The sequence goes on along the minus strand of NZ_JAMZBE010000012.1, from coordinate 41,929 downwards.
CCATGGGACGTAAAATCTCCGTAGATAGCGCCACGCTGATGAATAAAGGACTCGAATTAATCGAAGCGTGCTGGCTGTTTGATGCCACCCCCGAGCAGATTCAGGTCGTTGTTCACCCGCAAAGCGTGATCCACTCTATGGCAGCCTATGACGACGGTTCCGTGATTGCTCAGTTGGGTAATCCCGATATGCGCACACCGATTGCCTATGGGCTTGCTTGGCCAGAGCGCATTGATGCCGGCGTAGAAACGCTAGATCTGTTCCAAGTTGCGCGGCTCGATTTTGAAGCCCCGGATGAAACACGCTTTCCCTGCCTGCGACTAGCCCGAGAGGCGATGCAGGCAGGTGGGGCCGCTCCGGCGGTGCTTAACGCTGCTAATGAAGTTGCTGTTGAGGCATTTTTAGCGGAGAACATCGCGTTTGGTGCGATTCCGGACGTTGTCGCGAAGGTGATGGCCCTGCCGTATCCCGGTCAGGCGGATTCACTTGAACGCGTGCTTGCTGCGGACCGCTGGGCTCGAGAGCAAGCCGCGCACACCATACGCCAGTTAACCGCTTAGCCTCAGCTATTGTTGAGCAGCGTGTCGTGCAAAGGAGCAAAAAGTGGGCCTGATACAGAATATCTTAGCCGTCATCGTGGTGCTGGGGCTGCTGGTGACCTTTCACGAGTTTGGTCACTTTTGGGTTGCACGCCGCTGCGGCGTCAAGGTGTTGCGCTTCTCCGTAGGGTTTGGCAAGCCGCTGTGGTCAACGATTGATCGCCATGGCACCGAGTTCGCTGTGGCGGCCATTCCGCTGGGCGGCTACGTCAAAATGCTCGACGAGCGCGAAGCGCCGGTACCGGAAGAGCAGCTAGACCAAGCGTTTAATCGTAAAACCGTTTGGCAACGTATTGCTATTGTGGCCGCGGGCCCCATCGCTAATTTCCTGCTGGCTATTGTGGCCTACTGGGCGCTGTTTGTGGCGGGTACAACCACCGTAGCGCCAGTAGTTGGTGATATTACGCCTAACTCCCCAGCCGCAGAGGCAGGGTTGGAGCAGGGGAGTGAAATTACCGCGATTCAGGGCGATGCGATGCGCTCCTGGGAAGAGATCAATTTAAAACTGGTCTCCATGATTGGCTTCAGCGGTGATTTAACCATTGAGGTAGTGCCGGAAGGCGCTAGTGCCACCCGCAGCTATCAACTGCCGCTTAACAACTACATGGTTCGCCAGGATCCGCCACAGCCGCTGCAGAGCCTTGGCTTCTCGCCCTGGCGACCCGATGTGCCCGCCGTGCTTGGCCAAGTAGTGGATGGGCAAGCCGCCGCTGAAGCCGGGCTTCAAGCAGGGGATCGCATCGTCGCCCTTAACGGTGAGCCCATTAATGACTGGATGCAGTTTGTCGCGGTGATCCGCGATAGCGCAGGCGAGACACTGAGCGTTGGTTATCAGCGTAATGGCGAAGCAGGAACGCTTTCGCTCACGCCAAGACGTAATACGCTGGAGAGTGGTGCCGAGGTTGGGTACATTGGAGCTGGCGCGGAGCCATTTAGCTGGCCAGAAACGCTGCAACGGGAAATTCGTTACGGGCCGATTGAAGCGGTTGGACAAGCGCTGTCGCGCACTGGTGAAATGGTGCTGCTGACGGTCGACGCCATTCGCAAAATGTTAGTGGGGTTAATTTCTCCCTCTAATCTATCGGGGCCGATCACGATTGCGCAAATTTCCGGAGACTCTGCGCGTGCCGGGGTAGAAGCCTTTGTTGGTTTTTTAGCGTATCTTTCGATTAGTTTAGGTGTGCTGAATTTGCTGCCCATTCCCGTGCTCGACGGCGGTCATTTGCTTTACTATTTTGTCGAGGTCGTACGTGGGCGGCCGGTATCTGAGCAGACACAAGCGATAGGGCTGCGCATCGGACTTGCCATGGTTGGCACCCTGATGCTGATGGCGCTCTATTTCGATTTGATGCGCCTGTGGTAATAACGCGTGTAGCGCGCAGGATGCCTTGTCATCTGCCTGCACAAATGTATATGGTGCCTGTCTTAACCGACGGGCAGACCAACGCGAGCGAACTGACTGCATGAAAATCAAGACCCTTGGAATGGCGGCACTCTTGCTGGTAGGCGCCAGCGGCGCCCAAGCACAATCCTTTGATGTTTCAGACATTCGTGTGGAAGGACTGCAGCGGGTTTCCGCCGCCTCGGTCTTTAATGCGTTTCCCGTCAGCGCTAATGACCGCGTGGACGAGCAGCAGCTAGCCGCTGCCGCCCGCGATCTGTTCGCTACCGGACTGTTTGAAGATGTCTCGCTGGCCCGGGAAGGCGACGTGTTGGTGATCCAAGTGGTCGAGCGGCCAACCATCGCGCGCTTGAACATCGAAGGCAACGACCAGATTTCGGACGAAGACCTGCGCAACGGCCTGCGTGAGTCGGGCCTGTCGGAAGGTCAGGTACTGCAACTCTCTACCCTTGACGAGATTGAGCGCGAGCTTGAGGGCGTGTATCAGGCTCAGGGTCGCTACAGCGCTGGCATTAATGTTGAGGTGGAAGAGATTGATGAGGGCCGGGTCCAGGTCAACATCGATATCAATGAAGGTGAAGTCGCCAAGATCCGCCAGATCAATATCGTCGGTAACCAGGATTTCGACGATGAAACCCTGCGTGAAGTGTTCGAGCTAAACGACCGCCCTGGCCGTATCTTCGGCTGGTTCTCGAAAGATGAGTACTCCCGAGAAGCGCTCTCTGGTGATATCGAACGCCTACGCTCGTTCTATCTTGACCGTGGCTACGTCAACTTTGATGTTACTTCCACGCAAGTCTCTATCGGCCCTGAAAAGTCAGAAATCTTTATCACCCTGAATATTGATGAAGGCAACCAGTATCGCGTGGGCGATATTCGTTTCGCTGGCGACCTTCAAATCAGCGAGAACGAAGCTCGTAATCTGCTGGAAATCAACAGTGGTGATATTTTCTCTCGCGGAGAGGTGAACGCCTCCACAGAAGCATTGCGCCAGCGTTTAGGCGCCGAGGGCTTTGCCTTTGCCGATGTGCAGGGTGTCCCTGAAATGGCCGATGACGGTGAAACCGTCGATTTGGTCATTGCCGTTAATCCCGGCCAGCGGGCCTATGTTCGCCGCATCGAGTTCTACGGCAATACCACGACACAGGATGAAGTACTGCGTCGGGAAATGATTCAGCTAGAGGGCGCGCCCGCCTCCACCGAGTCTATTACCCAGTCGCGTCAGCGTTTGGAGCGGTTAGGCTTCTTCAGCCAGGTGGAAGTCGATACCCAGCCGGTTCCGGGTGAGCCGGATATGCTGGATGTGACCTATACCGTTGAGGAGCAGCCCTCTGGCTCGGTCTCAGCCAGCGTCGGTTTCTCTCAAAGTGCCGGGGTGATTTATGGGGTAGGTCTAGCCCAGAATAACTTCCTGGGTACTGGTAATCGTGTCAACGTTGGTGCCCAGCGCAGTGACACCTTTACCAGTGTCAACTTTGCCTTTACCGACCCTTACTGGACGCTAGATGGTATTTCCCGCGGATATAACCTGTTTTACCGGGAAACCGACTATGCCGACTCGGATATCTCGACCTTCTCTACCGATGCTTACGGTGCAGGTATCAACTTAGGCTACCCCATCAGCGAGCTGTCTCGCCTGAATTTTGGTGCCAGCGTTGAAGATGTGACGGTGAAAACCTACTTTGACACCGCCTCTGAGATTCGCCGCTATGTAGAAGACCAAGGTGAGAATGCGCAGAGTCTCAAGCTATCCGCTAGCTGGACGCGCAACAACCTGAACCGTGGCATTATGCCCACCGCCGGTAACTACCAGCGCGTATCGCTTGAAACCGGCGTGCCGGGCAGCGATGCGGAGTACTACAAGCTTCAGGCCCGTGCTCAGCAGCTATTCCCAATTAACGATGATGAAACCTGGGCGCTGAAGTTTAGCGGTAACTTAGGCTACGCCGACACCCTAGGCAGTAACGACCCTTATCCGTTCTATGAGAACTTCTACGCGGGTGGTTTAGGCTCGGTGCGTGGCTTTACCTCTAACACTTTGGGCGAGCGAACCACTCCTGCCCGCGAGGGTGGTCGTGACCGGACGATGGGCGGTAACGTTCTGGTAGAAGGTTCTGCGGAAGTGCTCTTCCCCATGCCGTTTGTGGAAAACCAGCGCTCGGTTCAGCCCTCGCTGTTCCTAGATGCGGGTAATACCTTCTTAAGCTCGTGCTACGACGTGCTGGAAGCAGACGCGGATCGTCAGCAGTGCAGCTCAGGCGTTGACTTTGGTGACTTGCGCTACAGTGTCGGTGTCGGTCTCTCTTGGCTGACGCCAGTTGGCCCGCTGACCTTCAGCGTGGCTGAGCCGCTGAACGACGAAAGTGGTGACGATACGCAGTTCTTCCAGTTCTCGCTGGGTCAAACGTTCTAATTTAAGGAGTATCACAATGATGCGTAAACTGACCGCCGCTGTGTGCCTGTTTGGGGCGATGACTCTACCTGCCTATGCTGCCGAAGTGGCCGTGTTGGATTGGCGCACTGCGTTGATGAATACCCAGTCGGCTCAGTCATCACTGAGCCAGTTGGAAGGACAAATTGGTAGCCAGCAGCGCGAAGCCGAAGCGTTGGGCGGCGAGCTGCAGCAACTGCAAACCCGCCTGCAGCAGGAAGGGGAGACTATGTCCCAGTCCGAGCGCGAATCGCTGATTGCCGAGCTTCAGCAGAAAGGCGGCCGCTTCGAACAGTTGCGCCGTGAAGTGCTACAGGCCCAGCAGACCTCAGAGCAACAGTTCCTAGAAGGGGCTGAAGCTAAGCTGGAACAGGCGGTAGAGCAGGTGTTAGAACGTCATAATATCGACGTGTTGGTTGAGCCTCAGGGCGTGCTGCACTCCTCGACGGACCTGCCCAACGTGACGAACGAAGTCACTCAGATTTTTGATTCGCTGAACTAATTTAATGATTACTGGTGCGGCTTAGCCGCACCACTGCTTCCTTGGGCTCTCATGACGCACGCTTCTCATCACCTCACCCTTGCGGATATCGCACGTCACCTGGACGTTGATTTCGAGGGCGACGCCGACCAGCCAATTCGTGGTTTGGCAACGCTCAAGGAAGCAGCGCCAGACCAAGTCGCATTTTTAGCCAACCGTGCGTACTTAAAAGATCTCGCTACCACCAAAGCGGCAGCGGTACTGCTGCACCCGGAGCACGGCAAGAACTGCCCTGTGCCGCGCCTAGAGATGGATAACCCCTACTTGGGCTACGCCAAGCTCTCCCAGCTATTTGATCCGCTGCCAGCGCGGGATGTACCGGGTATTCATCCCTCTGCAGTAGTCGCAGAGGGCGTGACGCTTGGGGCCGAGGTTTGCGTCCAAGCCAATGCGGTGATTGAGTCAGGCGTTGTCCTGGGCGACCGTGTAGTGGTTGGCGCCGGTAGCGTGATTGGCGCTGACTGTGTCATCGGTGACGACACGCGGCTGCATGCCAATGTCACCGTTTGCCACGGTGTGGTCGTGGGCAAGCGAGTGATTTTGCACAGCGGCTGTGTGATTGGTGGTGATGGCTTTGGGTTTGCCCATGATGGTGCGGGCTGGCACAAAATTGCTCAGCTTGGCGGCGTGGTGCTAGGTGATGATGTCGAAGTGGGCAGCTGCTCCAGTATTGACCGAGGCGCGTTAGGTGACACCGTCATTGGCAACGATGTCAAAATCGACAGCCAAGTGCAGATTGCCCACAACGTTACCATTGGGGACCACAGCGCGTTAGCAGGCTGTGTAGGGATTGCAGGCTCCACCAAAGTGGGCAAACACTGCATGTTGGGCGGTGGTGTGGGCCTATCTGGTCATCTCACAATTTGTGATGGCGTTCAGGTCACCGGCATGAGCCTAGTGACCAACTCAATTCATGAGCCGGGGGTTTATTCTTCGGGGACCGGGGCCATGAGCAACACCCAATGGCGTAAAAATGCGGTGCGCTTTAAACAGCTTGATGATATTGCCAAACGGTTGGCGCGGCTGGAAAAAAGCCAGCGCGACGGGTAAGGCGTCGGGTTGAGAAGGAAAGAATTACCGGGCAGATGGCTTGAGGCTTAATAGCAGCAGGTTATAATCCACTGCCTTTTTACCAGCAGGAATGCTGGTACGCGCCTGATACTGCTCAGGCCTTTTGTCATTTTAGAGGTCGTTACGATGGTTATGGATATCAACGAAATTCGCGAATACTTGCCCCACCGCTATCCATTTTTACTGGTGGATCGAGTCACGCAGTTAACCGTGGGCGAAACCATCGTTGCGTATAAAAACGTTAGCATCAACGAGCCGTTTTTCAATGGCCACTTTCCTCATCACCCGATTATGCCCGGGGTACTGGTTGTTGAAGCGCTGGCTCAGGTATGCGGTATTCTAGGCTTTAAAACGGTCAATAAGTTGCCCGCTGATGGCTATGTGTATTATCTCGTTGGCAGCGACAACGTGCGTTTTAAGCGCCCGGTCATGCCTGGCGATCAATTAACGCTTGAAGCGAATGTGATTCGCGGTAAACGCGGTATTTGGAAGTTTGCCTGCCGTGCCACGGTTGACGGCGAGCTGGCCTGCGAAGCGGAAATCATTTGTGCCGAGAGGAAGGTGGCTTGATACATCCTACTGCATTGGTCGACCCAGCGGCACAGCTTGCTGACGACGTTGAGGTCGGTCCGTTTAGCGTGATTGGACCAGATGTCACGATTGGCGCTGGCTCTGTCATTGGCCCCCATGTGGTGGTGAAAGGCCCCACGGTGCTAGGCGAGCGCACGCGTATTTTTCAGTTTGCCTCGGTGGGCGAAGATTGCCAGGACAAAAAGTACGCGGGCGAGCCAACGCGGCTGGTGATGGGTGACGATAACGTCATTCGTGAAGGGGTGACCCTCCATCGCGGCACTGTTCAGGATCGCAGCGAAACCACCATCGGTTCACGTAATCTGTTTATGGCCTACGTGCATGTAGGGCATGACTGTGTGATTGGCAATGACTGCATTTTAGCGAACCAAGTCACGCTGGCAGGCCATGTCACCCTAGGTGATCACGCTATTTTGGGCGGCCTGGCGGCAGTGCATCAGTTCTGTCACTTTGGCGATCACGCCATGGCGGGCGGCGGTTCGATTATCACTAAAGACACTCCTGCCTATGTGATGATTAACGGCAACCCGGCGGAAGCCCGTGGGCTTAACCTCGTGGGGTTGAAGCGCCGAGGGTTTAGCCGCGAAGCGATTGCTGCACTCAGCACGGCCTACAAGCTGGTTTATCGTCAAGGCTTAACCGTCGAGCAGGCAGTGAGCGAAATGCGTAATCGCTTTGATTTGCCTGAAGTGGCCCTGTTCGCTGACTCCATCGAGCGTTCAACACGCGGTATCGTTCGCTAATACTCATCTAACCGGCTCTCCCGTCACTATGACACTGCAGCGCGTATACCTTGTGGCAGGCGAACTCTCCGGCGATATCCTTGGTGCTGGGCTGATGCAGGCGCTGCGCGCCCGGCATCCCCAGGTGGAGTTTCGCGGTATGGGCGGCCCCCGCATGGAAGCCCAGGGGCTGGTTAGCCGCTTCCCTCTGGAAACCCTCTCGGTAATGGGACTGGTCGAGGTGCTTAAGCACCTGCCTGAACTGATCCGCGTACGCCGCACCCTGCGCGAAGAGGCGCTGGCCTGGCAGCCGGATATCATGATCGGCATCGACGCTCCCGACTTCAATATCGGCCTAGAGAAGCAGCTTCGCGCCGCTGGCGTCACCACTGCTCACTACGTGAGCCCCTCGGTATGGGCGTGGCGTCAGGGCCGGGTGAAGAATATCGCCAAAGCCGTGGATGCCATGCTCACGCTGCTGCCTTTTGAAGCCGATTTTTATCATCATCATCACGTGCCGGTTGCCTTTGTGGGTCACCCACTGGCCGACGAGCTGCCGCTGGAGAATGATCGTAACGCGGCTCGCCGTGAGCTGGGCTTAGCCTCAAACGCGCCGGTACTAGCGCTGCTACCCGGTTCCCGGGGTAACGAAATTCGCTTTATGGGCACCACTTTTTTGGACGCAGTCACGCTGCTGTGCCAGCGCCACGTGGGCTTACAGGTGGTGGTACCCGCGGCAACCGCTCAGCGCCATCAAGAGCTGCGCGAGCTGCTGGCAGGCTACCCCGCATTGGCCCAGCAGGTAACGCTTCTGGAGGGCCAAGCCCGTGAGGCGATGGTCGCCAGCGATGCGGTACTGCTGACCTCCGGTACGGCGGCGTTGGAAGCCATGCTGTGCCACCGCGCCATGCTCGTGGCGTACAAAATGGCGCCCGCGACCCATTGGCTCGCCAAACGGTTGGTGAAAACCCAGTGGATCTCGCTGCCAAATTTGATTGCCCAGGAGAGCGTGGTGCCAGAGCTGATTCAGCACGAGGCCACGCCGGAGGCGATTGCCGAGCAAATAGGCCAGCTACTTAGCGATGCCGAGATGCGTCACGGTCTGGAGGTGCGCTTTGCCGCAATGCATGCGACGCTGCAGCGTAATGCCAGCGAGCGTGCCGCGCAGGCCATTACCGCCCTGGTAGCAGGCGAGCTGCTGGAGGCTAAACCTGATGGCGGTTAAACCAGCGGACTTTCCACCGCTAGTCGTGGAGTATACCGGTGACTTCTTGGCCGGGGTCGATGAGGTTGGGCGTGGGCCGCTGGTGGGTAGTGTGGTGGCTGCCGCTGTGATTCTTGACCTCAAGGCCCCCATCGACGGTTTAACCGACTCCAAGAAGCTCACCGCTCGCAGGCGTGAGTCGCTGGATGTGCTGATTCGCGAGCGTGCGCTGGCCTTTGCAGTAGCGGAAGCGAGCGCAGAGGAGGTCGACTCGCTCAATATCTATCACGCGACGCATCTGGCCATGCGTCGTGCAGTGGATGCGCTAGCTCCCCAGGCGGAGTATCTGCTGGTGGATGGTAACCGGCTGCCGGGGCATGCGCTGCCGGGTCAGGCCGTAGTGAAGGGCGATGCCCGCCATCCGGCCATTGCCGCTGCGTCTATTTTGGCCAAAGTAGCGCGGGATGCACAAATGGCCGAGCTGGATCTGCGCTATCCTGAATACGGGTTTGCGCGGCACAAGGGCTACCCCACCAAAGAGCACCTGGCAGCGCTGGAAGCCCACGGGCCGCTGGCAGAGCACCGCAAAAGCTTCGCGCCGGTACAGCGCCAGTTAGCGCTGCTGTAGCCGTTCTATTTATTTTATTTAGCGTTTTATGCTGAGAGTCTCATGACGGTTCCGTTCGTTCATCTTCGTTTGCACAGTGAATACTCTCTGGTCGATGGCTTGGTCAAACTCAAGTCACTGGTCAGTACGACCGCTGAGCGCGGGATGCCGGCGCTGGCGCTCACCGATGAAGCCAACTTGTTTGGCTTAGTCAAATTCTACAAAGCCGCCCAGGGCGCCGGGCTGAAGCCGATTGTCGGCAGCGACCTCTGGCTGGCGAACCCCCACGACGAAGCCCACCCGTACCGCATTACGCTGCTGGCGATGAACGATGTGGGTTACCGCAATCTCACCGAGCTGATCTCCAAAGGGTGGACCGATGGGCAGCGCCAGGGGCGGGCGATTCTTGATAAGCAGTGGGTACTGGCACAAAGCGAAGGGCTCATCGCGCTGTCGGGTGGTCGAGAGGGCGAGATTGGCCGCCACTTGCTCTCTGAGCATGAGCGGGAAGCACGGCTGCTGCTGGAAGAGTGGCAGCAGGCGTTCCCTGATCGCTTCTACCTAGAGCTCATCCGTACCGGTCGCCCGCTGGAAGAGGCCTGTGTGCATGCCAGTGTCCAACTGGCTATCGAGACGAATACGCCGGTTGTCGCCACCAACGATGTGCGCTTTCTGGAACGGGAAGACTTCTGGGCCCACGAAACCCGCGTGTCGATTGGCGAGGGCAAGGCGTTGGACGACCCCCGCCGCGAGCGCCGCTATACCGAAGAGCAGTACCTAAAAAGCCCAGAAGAGATGGCGGCGCTATTTGCCGATATCCCTGAAGCACTGGAAAATAGCGTGATGATTGCCGAGCGCTGCAGCGTGAATGTGCGTTTGGGAGAGATCTTCCTGCCGGAGTTCGGCATCCCCGAGGGCATGACCCAGGATGAATTCTTCCGCAAGGTCTCCCATGATGGCCTAACGGAGCGGCTCGATTTTCTGTTCCCCGCCGAGCAGTATCCGCGCGATAGCGAGGCGTTCCGCGAGATTGATCAGCGCTACCGCGACCGTCTGGAGTTCGAGCTCAACGTCATCATTCAGATGGGCTTCCCTGGCTACTTCCTGATCGTGATGGACTTTATCCAGTGGGCTAAGGATAACAACGTGCCGGTAGGGCCGGGGCGTGGCTCCGGTGCCGGCTCTCTGGTGGCCTACGCGCAGAAAATCACCGACCTGGACCCTATCGGCTACGACCTGCTGTTCGAGCGTTTTCTTAACCCTGAGCGTGTCTCCATGCCCGACTTCGACGTCGATTTCTGTATGGAGAAGCGTGACAAGGTCATCGAGTACGTAGCCGACCGCTATGGCCGCAACGCGGTTTCTCAGATCGTCACCTTCGGCACCATGGCCGCCAAAGCGGTGGTGCGAGACGTGGCCCGTGCCCAGGGCAAACCCTACTCGCTGGGCGACAAGCTCTCCAAGCTGATTCCTTTTGAAGTGGGAATGACGCTAGCCAAGGCGATTGAGCAAGAGCCCGCGCTCAAGGACTTCATTGGCAACGACGAAGAGGCCGAAGAGATTTGGGAAATGGCCCTGAAGCTCGAAGGCACCACCCGCGGCACCGGTAAACACGCAGGCGGCGTGGTCATTGCCCCCACCAAGCTCACCGATTTTTCGCCGCTGCTGTGCGACGAAGATGGCTCTGGCTTGGTGGTGCAGTTTGATAAGAATGACATCGAAGACGCCGGGCTGGTGAAGTTCGACTTTTTGGGCCTGCGTACCCTTACCATCATCGACTGGGCGCTTGAGATGGTGGACAAGGTGCGTGACGTTAACGGCCAAGGGCCGTTGAATATTGACGCCATCCCATTGGATGACGGCAAAACATTCGAGATGCTCAAACGGGCAGAGACCACGGCAGTTTTCCAGCTCGAATCCCGCGGGATGAAGGAGCTTATTAAGCGCCTGCTGCCCGACTCCTTGGACGATATGATCGCCTTGGTGGCGCTGTTCCGCCCTGGCCCGCTGCAGTCGGGCATGGTGGATGACTTCATCAACCGTAAGCATGGCCGGGCAGAAGTCTCTTATCCACACCCTGATTACCAGCACGACCTGTTGAAACCGGTGCTGACGCCCACTTACGGGATTATTCTCTACCAAGAGCAGGTCATGCAGATTGCCCAGGTGATGGCGGGGTATACCCTCGGCCAAGCCGACATGCTGCGCCGTGCCATGGGTAAGAAAAAGCCCGAAGAGATGGCCAAGCAGCGGGCAGGCTTTATGGAAGGCTGTGCGGCCAACGGCATCGATAAAGACCTGGCGGGCAACATCTTCGACCTGGTAGAAAAGTTCGCCGGTTACGGCTTCAACAAATCACACTCGGCAGCCTACGCGCTGGTGTCGTATCAGACCGCATGGCTGAAGGCGCACTACCCAGGCCCCTTCATGGCGGCGGTGATGTCCACAGAGATGGACAACCTGGACAAAGTGGTGCCGCTGATCGAAGAGTGCCGCCACTTGAAGCTCACGGTGACACCGCCGGATGTCAACGTAGGTGGCTACAAGTTCACCGTGGATACGGAAGGCCGCGTGGTTTACGGCCTAGGGGCTATCCGTGGCGTTGGTGAAGGTCCGATTGGCGCGATTGTGGAAGCGCGACAAGCCGATGGCCCGTACAAAGATCTGTTCGACTTCTGCCGACGCATCGACCCAAAGCGGATGAACAAGCGTACGTTGGAAGCGCTTATTCGCTCTGGCGCATTGGACAACCTTGGGCCTAACCGGGCGGTGCTGTTTGCGGCGATGGAAGATGCGCTCAAAGCCGCCGCGCAGAATCACGCCAACCAGAACCTGGGTATGCAGGATATGTTTGGCGATGCCTTTGCTGCCGAGGAAGAAGCCAGCGATGTCTACGCCGAGTATCGCCATGTCCGTGAGTGGACCGATCGCGAGCGGCTCTCTGGTGAAAAAGACACTCTGGGGCTCTACCTGACCGGACACCCCATCGACGAGTACGAACGCGAACTCAAGCGCTTCGTGTCGACCCGTATCAGCGATTTGAAACCCTCTCGGGAGCCGCAGCGGGTGGCAGGCTTAGTGGTCGCCATGCGTACCATGAAGTCCAAGCGGGGTGACACCATGGCGTTTATCACCCTGGATGATCGCACTGGGCGCATTGAGGCATCGCTGTTTGGTGAACTCTTTGAGCAGCTACGTGGCCAAATTGAGTCAGACCAAGTCATTATCGTGGAGGGCGAAGTCTCCAGCGATGACTTCTCCGGCGGGCTGCGCCTGCGCGGTAAAGACGTGACGCCGATGGTGACCGCGCGGGTGCGCTACGGCCAGGCCGTTGAGCTGGCATTGGACGCCGGGCAGATTAACGGCCGGCTGGTCGAAAGCTTGCGGGATAGCTTGACACCCTACCGGGATAACACCGGCCTACCCGTGCGACTTCAATATCGCCACCCCGATGCTGTCGCTTGGCTGGAGCTGGCGGAGGAGTGGAAAGTCGCGCCTAGCGATGATCTGCTGCTCGCTCTGCGCGATGTGCAAGGGCAGGTGGGCGTCCAGTTACGCTACCGTTAATGAACAAGAGCGCAAGCGTCCTTGAAAGCGCTGGCGCTGAATTGAACGGGTAGTGCCTTGCGTGGCAGGGTCAGGGTGCGATAATGGCCCCATAGATGCTCGTTTCGACAAGGCTTATTTTTTATAGGCAGCTTACAGGCAGAGCCGATGAATCCTAACTATCTCGATTTTGAACAGCCCGTTGCCGAACTCCAGGCAAAAATTGAGGAGCTGCGTTTGGTGGGCTCCGACAGCCAGGTGAACCTCTCAGATGAGATTTCACGGCTGGAGGAGAAGAGCCGCAAGTTAACGGAATCAATCTTCAAAGATTTGACCCCTTGGCAGGTTTCCCAGCTATCGCGGCACCCCCAGCGCCCCTATACGCTGGATTATTTAGAACATATTTTTACCGATTTCGATGAGCTGCACGGTGACCGAAAATTTGCGGATGACGCTGCCCTCGTTGGCGGCGTTGCACGCCTAAACGATGCGCCGGTGATGGTAATTGGCCACCAAAAAGGCCGCGATGTTAAAGAGAAAGTGCGCCGTAATTTTGGCATGCCGCGCCCGGAAGGCTACCGCAAAGCGTGCCGCTTAATGGAAATGGCTGAGCGCTTTAAAATGCCCATTCTGACGTTTATCGATACTCCCGGCGCGTATCCCGGTATCGACGCGGAAGAGCGTGGTCAGTCGGAAGCGATTGCCTATAACCTGGCGGTGATGTCGCGCCTGAAGACGCCGATTATTTCCACCGTGGTGGGCGAGGGTGGCTCAGGCGGCGCGTTGGCGATTGGGGTGTGCGACGAACTGCATATGCTGCAGTACTCCACTTACTCGGTCATTTCGCCGGAAGGCTGCGCCTCCATTCTGTGGAAGAGCGCCGAAAAAGCCTCCGATGCGGCTCAGGCCATGGGAATCACCGCCGAGCGCTTAAAAGAGCTGGGCTTTGTAGATTCGCTGATCAAAGAGCCGTTGGGCGGCGCCCATCGTCACCCGATAGACACCGCAGCGCGGGTTAAAGACGCGCTCTCTGCCAGCCTTGAGCGCCTGCAAGCGCTGGATAGTGATGCCCTGCTTGAGCGCCGCTATGAGCGCCTGATGAGCTATGGCGCCCCAGCCGCCTAAACGGCTTTTGCGCTTGCTTCACGACGCCCTGGCGGAAACCCCGCCGGGGCGTTGCATTTGGGTCGCGCTCTCCGGTGGCTTGGACTCGTCGCTGCTGCTGATGCTAGCCGCGGAGGCCTGCCAAGACAGCGGCCAATTGCTACGCGCCCTACATGTTAATCACGGCCTACAGGCGGCGGCGGCCGACTTTGAAACCCACTGCCAACAGCTGTGTCAGCGCCTTGGCGTGCCGCTAACGGTTGAGCGTGTGGCGATTGAATCGCGAGGCGAAGGGGTAGAGGGCGCTGCTAGGCGCGCTCGCTACGCGGCCTTTGCGCAGCATGTGAAGCCGGGTGACGCGCTATGGCTTGGTCAGCATCAGGATGATCAAGCGGAAACCCTCTTACTGGCAGCGCTGCGGGGGAGCGGTATTCGTGGGTTGGCGGGCATGCCATATCAACGGGAGTGGCAAGGCATTACGCTTGTGCGCCCTTGGCTCAGCGTCAGCCGCCAAACTCTGGCCGATACGGCCCACGCTATGGCACTGACTTGGTGTGAAGACCCCACCAATCGCGATATTGAATTTGATCGCAACCGTTTGCGCCACGAAGTGCTGCCAACGCTGACTCAGCGCTGGCCTGATGCGGTACGTTCGTTGGCCAAGAGCGCTGGCTTGGCCGGTGAGGCCGACACGCTCCTTGCCAGCTACGCCGCCGAGGAGTTGGCCGTGCTTACGTTGGGAACGGGCTGTCTCGATGCGTCGGCATTGGCCGCGTTGCCGTTACCCCGTCAGCGGCTGCTCGTTCGTACGCTGTGTCAGCAGCTAAGGCTGCCAACGCCTCCACAGGCGCGTCTGGCCAGCCTGCTCGGCCAGCTTACCGCCGCCCAGGATGCCCAGGTGCTAGTAGAGTGGCCCGGAGCCCAGGCGCGGGTGTGGCGGCGCAGGCTTTATCTTATGACGCCGTTGGCTGCGTTGCCGGATTGGCAAGCGCCTTGGAACGGAGAGCCAGGGGTGAGTACTCCTTTTGGGCCGCTACAGCTTCGCCTGGAACGCGACACCTACTTAGCAGAACCGTTCATGCTGCGCTGGCGGCAGGGCGGGGAAGTGCTCGTATTGCCTGGGCGTGGCCGACGCGACCTCAAACGCTTGCTGCAAGAACGGGCGCTTCCGCCTTGGGAGCGGGAGCGGCTGATTGTTGTGATGGTCGGAGAGCGCTGTCTGGGCGTGCTCCAACCGCCTGCCAACGTTCTGTGGCAGGCGGAAGGGGCGACGTTTCATCGCGAGGGTTAGGAAGGCGTATTCAGGTTGAACGCAAACCCGGCGTTGGCCATAAATGCCTGCTCCTGCTCTAAATCGGTGCTGAGCAGCGTGGGTTCATCGCTGGGGGGCAGCGTAATGGTGAGCGCGTCGCCGTTGCTGTCAGCAGCAATTTTGGGCGGCATGGGCGCGCCTTCAGGCCGCGAATGATTAATCAGCACGGCGAGGCGTAGCAAGCGGGCAAGCTTAGCCGCGCTTGGCTGCTGTGAGGCAGGCAGCGCTTGCCACTCCTTAAGCGGGAATTTACGCCGGTGAGCACGCACTAAAAACGCCAACAAGCGCTGCTCGGGGCGAGAAAACCCGGCTAGGTCCGAATGCTCTAATAGATACGCGCCGTGGCGGTGGAACTGGCTATGGGAGATGGCTAGCCCAATTTCATGCACATGGCTTGCCCAGCTCAAATAGTGGCCCTGTTCGGCGGTTAAGCCCCACGGCTGCTTCACTACGGCAAACAAGTGCTTGGCGGTTTCCGCCACATTTTCTGCTTGCCGGGTATCTACGTCATACACTCGCTTGAGCATGTCGAGGGTTTTGGAGCGGGTATCTTCGGCGCTGTTGCGCCCCGCCATGTCATAGAGCACGCCTTCACGCAGTGCGCCGTCGGCAAAGCGCATTTGGTGAAGGTCGAAGGCTTCAAAAATGGCGCTCAAAATGGCAATGCCCGCCGGAAATACCCGAGCCCTATCGGGTTTGAGGCCGTCCAGCTCGACCTTTTCCAGATGTTTGCATTTCAACAGGCGCTCGCGCAGTTTTTTCAAGCCGCTGCGGGTAATCACCCCCTCTTGGGGCGTGTCGCCGTAAGCGTGCAGCACGCTGGCAGCGGCCTTAATCGTGCCGCTGGAGCCTACCGGATCATCCCATCCTAAGCGCTGGTAAGGGCGCTGGATGTTGGCCAGCTCTGAAAGCGCTGCCAGCTCGGCGCGGCGCATGCGCTTTTCGGTAAGTTCGCCATCGGCAAAAAAGCGTCCGGTAAACGTGACACAACCCATGCGCAGGCTTTCCAGCGCTTTGGGCTCAAAGGCTTCACCGATAATAAACTCGGTAGAGCCGCCGCCAATATCGACAATCAAGCGGCGGCCGCTTTCGGCCAGGGCGTGGGCGGCACCCAAATAAATTAGGCGGGCTTCTTCGCGCCCGGCAATAATCTCGATGGCGTGGCCAAGCTGGGCTTCCGCGCGCTCGATAAACGTTTGGCTGTTGTGGGCGTCGCGTAGGGCGTTAGTGCCCACCACGCGAAGGTTGGGACCTTCAATATCGGTTAAAAACGGCGCAAAACGGCCCAAGCAGTCGAGCGCGCGCTGCATGGCGGCTTCACTGAGGTAACCGTTCTCGTCAAGTCCTGCCGCCAGTTGGACCTTTTCACCTAGTCGTGCCACTACTTGTAAACGTTCATTTTGGTAGTTGGCAACCAGTAGGTGAAAGCTATTGGAGCCAAGGTCAATGGCGGCTAGGCGCTGCGGTTCACCGCTCTCAAATTCGGCAGTGGGTGCGGCGATGGGGAGCGAAATGTCCTTGGGCATGAGCTATCCTTCAAATTGGCTATGCCAAGGTTGCGGTGACCTCTGACTATTGTCAATTGCCAAAGGCTTGCGTTTGTCGCGGGCCTTGACTACCATCGAGCTACTGGCTTGATCCGAGTTGGCTTGTTCGTCTAACAAGCGCACTGACTCGGGCACCCCGAGCAGTACGTATCCAGATGGCATCAGCCAGATGTCCAAGTCGTCAGATAACCCGCTGAAACAGCATTTTTCTGTGCCAATCAGATTAACTAGTTTGTTTGCACCCTCACGCCAAGCAGTCATTGATGTCATTGTTATGCTTTAGGCATTGTTACAGCGACTGCCCAGCTTTCACCACTCGAGCGTGTGCCTAGATGGGGTTCTGAACGCATCACTCGGCGCTTAGCCCTATATTTAGGCCAAGCCTCCTGTCTTATTCCCGGCGCCTAGCGCCTAGCTTTCATGAGCAATTTTCTAACACACCGATGAATCTCACTGAACTCAAGCAAAAAACCGTTCCCGAGCTGCTCGATATCGCCCGCGAAATGGGTATCGACAACTTAGCCCGTTCGCGCAAGCAGGACATCATTTTCGCCATCCTCAAGAAACACGCCAAAAGCGGCGAGGATATCTATGGCGACGGTGTGCTGGAAATTCTTCAGGATGGCTTCGGCTTCCTGCGTAGCGCCGACAGCTCGTACCTCGCTGGACCGGACGATATCTACGTATCGCCCTCACAGATTCGTCGTTTCAATCTGCGCAAAGGCGACTCCATTTCCGGCAAAATCCGCCCGCCCAAAGAGGGCGAGCGCTACTTTGCCCTGCTCAAAGTTAGCCAGATCAACTTTGACCGCCCGGAAAACGCCAAGCATAAGATTCTCTTTGAGAACTTAACGCCGCTGTTCCCGGACGACCGTCTGCGCATGGAGATCGGTAACGGGTCTACTGAAGACCTCACTGCTCGGATCATTGATCTGACCGCGCCGATTGGTAAGGGTCAGCGTGGCCTGCTAGTGTCTCCGCCGAAAGCGGGTAAGACGCTGATGCTGCAGAACATCGCGACGTCTATCACGCGTAATAACCCCGAGTGCCATCTGATCGTGCTACTGATTGATGAGCGCCCGGAGGAAGTCACCGAGATGTCCCGCACCGTACGCGGTGAAGTGGTCGCCTCTACCTTCGACGAGCCGCCCGCCCGCCACGTTCAGGTGGCCGAAATGGTCATCGAGAAAGCCAAGCGTTTGGTTGAGCACAAAAAAGACGTGGTGATTCTGCTCGACTCCATCACCCGTTTGGCGCGTGCTTACAACACCGTGGTGCCTAGCTCTGGCAAAGTACTGACCGGTGGTGTGGATGCCCACGCCCTTGAGAAGCCGAAACGCTTCTTTGGTGCGGCGCGTAATATCGAAGAGGGCGGCAGCCTGACGATTATTGCCACTGCGCTGGTCGATACCGGCTCGAAAATGGACGAAGTCATCTTCGAAGAGTTCAAGGGCACCGGCAACATGGAAGCGCACCTTGACCGCAAGCTGGCTGAAAAACGCGTCTTCCCTGCGATCAACATTCGTCGCAGCGGCACTCGTCGTGAAGACCTGCTGGCCTCTGAAGAAGAAATGCAGCGCATGTGGATTCTACGCAAGCTGCTTAACCCGATGGAAGATACCGCAGCGACCGAGTTCCTGATTGATCGTCTGAAAGATACCAAGACCAATCTGGAATTCTTTGAAGCGATGAAGCGTCGTTAAGGCGCTGCATCTACTGCCATGCGTTTGCAAGAGCAGCGTCTGACAGCCGGGTTGAGGAGAGTGCTTTGAAGTATAACGACTTGCGCGATTTTATTGCGGCGCTTGAAGCCCAGGGTGAGCTAAAGCGAGTTAAAGCGGAAGTTGATCCTTACCTAGAAATTACTGAAATCTGCGACCGTACGCTGCGCGCCGGTGGCCCTGCACTGCTGTTTGAAAATGTAAAGGGCCACGATATGCCGCTACTGGGCAACCTGTTCGGCACCCCGAAGCGGGTAGCGCTGGGTATGGGCCAGGATTCAGTAGAAGCGTTGCGTGAAGTGGGGAAGCTGCTGGCATTTCTGAAAGAGCCAGACCCGCCCAAAGGCCTGAAAGATGCCTGGGATAAGCTGCCGATCTTTAAGCAGGTGCTCAGCATGGGGCCCAAAAGCGTTAAGCGCGCGCCTGTGCAGGAAGTCGTTTACGAAGGGGAGGAAGTGGATTTAGGTCGTTTGCCGATTCAGCACTGCTGGCCCGGCGATGCGGCACCGCTTGTCACTTGGCCGCTGGTCATTACCAAAGGCCCGCATAAAAAGCGCCAGAACCTGGGGATTTATCGCCAGCAGAAAATCGCCAAGAATCGCCTGATTATGCGCTGGCTCTCCCACCGCGGTGGAGCGCTGGACTTTCTTGAGTTTCAAAAAGCCCATCCCGGTGAGCCCTTTCCCGTTGCCGTGGCGCTAGGCGCTGACCCGGCGACTATTTTAGGCGCGGTCACACCGGTGCCCGATTCGCTCTCAGAATACGCCTTTGCTGGCCTACTGCGCGGTTCGCGTACCGAGTTGGTGAAATGTGGTCACGCAGATCTGGAAGTCCCTGCCTCCAGCGAAATTATTCTGGAAGGCTTTATTTACCCGGACGATATGGCACCGGAAGGGCCGTTTGGTGACCATACCGGTTACTATAACGAAGTGGATCATTTCCCTGTGTTTACCGTGACGCGGATGACCATGCGCCGTGATGCCATTTATCACTCTACCTATACCGGTCGTCCACCCGATGAGCCCGCCATTTTAGGCGTAGCGCTTAACGAAGTGTTCGTGCCCATTCTGTGCAAGCAGTTCCCCGAGATCGTCGACTTCTATTTACCGCCGGAAGGCTGCTCCTATCGTATGGCGGTTGTGACGATGAAGAAGCAGTACCCCGGCCACGCGAAGCGCGTGATGATGGGGGTTTGGAGCTTCCTGCGCCAGTTTATGTACACCAAGTTCGTCATCGTGCTGGATGATGATGTGGATGCGCGTAACTGGGAAGACGTGATGTGGGCGATTACCACGCGCATGGATCCTGCCCGCGACACGGTGATGGTGGAAAACACGCCTATCGACTACCTCGACTTCGCCTCACCGGTATCCGGACTTGGCTCCAAGATGGGGCTGGATGCAACGAACAAGTGGCCCGGCGAAACCGACCGGGAGTGGGGCACTCCCATCGTGATGGATGAGACGGTGAAAGCCCGCGTTGACGAGCGTTGGGATGAGCTGGGCATTGATATTCCGCTACCCACACCGCGCCACGGTTAATCGGCCGTATGGGCCGAACGATTTTCCATAAAGAGGCTTTCATGAGCGCTAGGACGTTAACGTGTAAAACGCTAACCTGCCAAGTCACCGCCGTCGAGGATCTTAATCCTGACGTATTTAAAGTCACGCTTGCCGGTCGCGCTGAAGCAATGCAGCACGCCCCTGGTCAGTACCTTGAACTAATGCTAGACGAGGCCACTTGGGTGCCTTTCTCGATTGCTAGCTGTGACCGTGGCGATGGCACGCTGGAGCTGCAAATTCAGCACTGGCCCGAGCGTGATAACTCCCAGCGGCTGCGCCAACTGTTGCAGGTAGCCAACCAGCTAACGGTGCGCCTGCCCAGCGGTGATTGCGTGCTGGATACGCAAAGTGAGCGCCCGCTGCTGTTGATTGCCGCAGGGACCGGCTTTGCCCAAATGAAGGCCATCGTCGAAGCCGCGCTTCGTGACCAGCCCGCACGGCCCATTTCACTATGGTGGGCGAACCGTGAGCACCGCGATTTGTATGCGGAAGACCTTGCCTGCGAGTGGGCGCAGCAGTATGAAAACGTTGCGTTTCATGCGGTCACCGAATTTCCGCTGACCGAGCCGCTGGCACCAGGCGAGCGCATTGCCCACCATCAGGGGCGCGTTGATTTGGTGTTAGAGGGCGAGCTGTCGAATGCGCCGATCACGCCCAGCGACTGCGATATCTATCTTTCAGGCTCGCCGGGCATGGTATATGCCTGCGTAGATGTTCTGGAGCGCCTTGGGGTCAGCAGTGAGCGAATGTTCTCGGATGTATTTGCCTACGCACCCCGCCCTCACTAAAATGGTCGGCCACTCTCTGACGTACGGCATACACCGTAGATACTACTGATCACTAGGAGGCTTTCATGGCCCATCACGACGATAATTTTAAAGACGATTCCGGCATTCTGCCGATTATTCTCGGTATCGTGGTATTGGTAGGTATGAGCGCACTGCCTGCCACTATTGGCTGGATTCAGGCGTTTAGCAGCTAATACTCGTCGCTAGGAAATTGAACGCTCTGCGGTAATTGCTAGTTGCCATTTAGCGCGCAGGCAGGCAGGATTAGGTCATTACGTAGTACACACGTCATATTGAGGAAGTAACCATGCCACATGGCAAGCCTTTACAGCGCACTCACACCAAACCGGAAACGGTGGTTGGGGCCTGGGCGAAGGTGGGTACTTCCTATAGCTTTAACTATGCAGCGTATTGGTTTAGCCACGGTGTGCCCCTGGCCGACGCCTAGCGTCGCGCCAACAGGCACACCGCCCCGGTTGCCTGCCGCATGCAAAGAAGCCTCGGTGGGTAACCCCACCGAGGCTTCTTTCGTTTTATTAACCCTCATTTTTCATAGGTAGATTATTAAGGAGCTGCACCATGTCTTATCGCGCCCACTCAATCGCTAGCCCCAACGCCATCCGTTATCTCGGCTATGGCTGGCGATTTAGCGACGCGCGTTCGGTGCAAGCTGCCACCTCCGATCGTGCCCACCTGGGTGGCAAGTTGATGATGCGATGTCACGCGTTATGTCATACGAATTCGGAGAGTTAACCCTATGAATGCCCCAATCAACACCGCTTGTTCCTCTACTGCCCAGGCCTCCACGCTTATGACTGCGACGGCGCTGCCGCTACCCGCTGAGCTGCGCCAGCGTGTGGCGGTGAATAGCACGCTTAGTGCACAAATCGACCAGCAGCGCCAAGCGGTACAGCATATCCTTAACGGGCAAGATAACCGCCTGCTGGTCGTAGTGGGTCCGTGCTCAATCCACGACCCGGATGCTGCCTTGGAGTATGCGGACCGGCTAGCAGCGCTCAGCGATGAGGTGAGCGAGCAGATTTTGCCAGTGATGCGAGTGTACGTTGAAAAGCCGCGCACCACGGTCGGTTGGAAGGGGTTGGTCTACGACCCTGATCTTGATGGCAGTGGCGACATGCCGCGGGGAATCGCGCTTTCCCGTGAGCTAATGCACGCCGTCGCCTCCCGCGGCCTGCCGGTGGCCACCGAGCTGTTACAGCCCATGTTAGCCCCGTACCTGGATGACCTGCTGAGCTGGGTAGCGATTGGGGCGCGCACGACGGAATCCCAGCTGCACCGTGAGCTGGCCAGCGACCTCAGCGCTGCCGTAGGATTCAAAAATGCCACCAGCGGCGATGTGCAGGTGGCCATTGATGCTATGCAGGCTGCCGCCCACTCCCATCAGCGTTTCGCCATGGATCGCCAGGGCCGCCCTATCATGCAGGAGACCGCAGGCAACCCGCACACCCACGTGGTGCTACGCGGCGGCCACGGCGAGCCCAACTACCAAGCCCACCATGTACGCAGCGCCGTTAATACACTGCGCGAAGCAGGCCAGAATCCGCGTTTGATGGTGGACTGCAGCCACGCCAATGCCCGCAAAGATCACCGCCGCCAAAGCGAAGTAATGCTGGATGTATTAGCCCAGCGTCAAGAGGGCGATGCCAACTTGGTCGCGCTGATGTTGGAGAGTCACCTGTTCGAAGGCAAGCAAACGCTTGCCCCCAACGCGCTGCGTTACGGTGTATCGGTCACCGACGCTTGCGTAAGCTGGGAAACCACTGAGCGACTGCTAAAAACTGCCGCTGAGCGTATTGCTTAGTTTTCGTACAAATCCTAGTGCGTTGACTGCCCCGGCCAGCCCCGTATCATAAGAGTTCCTTTTGATCACGAGGTTGGCCATGGCCTTTTCCCTTGAACAGCACGATCCCGAAACGTACCGGCGTAAAGCTCGCATTATCAGCGTAGCGATGGCCGGACAGTTGATTATTTTTGGCCTGCTGTTTTCCATGCTCCTCACCACTACCTTTGGCAGCAGCGTCTGGCTGAACGCGCTGGGCGTATTGTTGGGCCTGCTTGCCACCAGCGCTATGTTCGCTGCGTTAAGAGAGCGCCCATGGATGACTGAGATGCGCTATGTTTGGCAGCTCAAGCATCACCTGTCGCGCATCAGTAGCTACTTACAGCCACTGCGCCGCGAGGTGGAGCAGGATAATCGCCTAGCGCTGGATATTCTGACCTTTTACCATCAGGGCATGGCCCAGCTTGCCGAGCTAAATGGCCGCACCACCGACGACGATGCCGAGCGTTTAGCGGAAAAAATGCAGGTTAAAGTGAAGCGTGAAGCGTTGGGCCTACCCAAAGAAGTCACCACGTTTGACCCGCATGACTTGAGCGCTTTCAAACAAAAGTAAGTCGCGCGCAAGGGTATTACCGATGAGGGATTAACAGGGAGCGTATTCAATGAGTGCTAATGTTACGTCACTACGATTCGCCACGGTGGTGGCTGCCGGTTTACTGCTAGCGGGCTGCGCGACCAGTGCGCCCGCCCCGGAGCAGCCGGTAAAAACCACCGTGCAGAGCAGCGCACCATTGTTGCCTTCGGTGCTGTTTCCCGGTAGCGCTGAGCGCTTTCAAGCTTGGAACTGCCAACCAGCCAATCAAGACTTAGTGACGGCCGTCAATGGTGAGGAGTTACGGCTGTGGTCGCTACATGGCGCGTGGCGACTGCCTCAAGCCGTGGTGGCCAGCGGTGCCCGCTATCAAAATGGCGATATCAGCTTCTGGAACCGCGGCGATCAGGCGCAAATTGAAACGCCCCGTGGGCAATTGCAGTGCCAGCAAGGGGTTGACCGGGAGATTGCGACCCGGTCAAGCCACCCAGGCGTGATGTTGTTAGCCCGCGGCAACGAGCCGGGTTGGACGATTGAACTGGCGAACGATGCGCCAGTAATGACCTGGACTACCAACTACGGCAGCGACACCACCACCATGCCTTATATGGTCAGCGTGATGGACAACGAGGCAGGCAGGGTAGTGATCGAGAACGCTAACGCCGAGCAGTTTTTCCGCGTACGCATTGAATCGGGTGCCTGCTTCGATGACATGAGTGGCGAGCCTTATCCTGCTCGCGTCACGCTCACCATCGGTGGCGAACAGTACAAAGGGTGCGGCCAGGGCATCGCGCCCTAGCCATCATGATCTAGCATCTCAGCCACTAGCAGCGGTACAGAAACGGCTCTGCGCGCCACTGCGGTTCCACGTAATCGCTGGCGCACAGAGCTGATACATCGCCACCCGCTCGCGCGGCAAGCCGCGCCAGCGTGGCCATGTGTAATCCTCTCGGGCTGTCTACTTCTTCGCTAACGGCCACCGGCATCCAGTGGTCGCCCTCACGGGTTGCCAAGGTGAAGTTGAAGGGGTGAAAGCCTGGGAAGCCCAACCGAATGTCGGTGGCGATCAGCGTCTCTTGGCCATTGATATCACGGGTTTCGAAACGTAAAAACGGCCCGGTGAACCACGTCAGCCGCTGCCCTAGCGGTCCCTCCAAAGCGCTGGCCTCCAGTTCGACGTTACGACGCAGCGGTTCCAGTGCGAGGACTCGGTCACGATCGAATACACTGATCAAACTCTCGTAATAGCGGTCTTCATCGATGACCGTTGCCCGCCATAGTGCGATATTGAACGGCGTGGGTTGGATGAGTACGGGGGCTGCTTGTAAGTCCGCCTCGGCTAGGGCTGGCGTTAGGCGCTGCTCGACGCTCCATTTGGCACCTGCGGCCATCATGAGGTAAGCGCAGGAGATGACCAGCCCCGTGCGGCAGGCACTGCGTACCTTGCCCGACACGCTGCCGATGATCAGCGCCATAAGCAGCGGTAGCGTGTAGAACGGATCGATGATGAAGACGATAGGCCACGCGGCGGGCGGTGCGTCTAGCGGCCAGAGCAACTGCGTGCCGTAGGTGGTCAGCGAGTCGAGCAGCGGGTGAGTCACTAATATCAACGTAAAAAAGCACCACCAGCGACCCAACGAGATGTCCCGTGCTGGAGCAAAGCGGGCACTCAGCACGGCCAGCAGCGTGCCAAGACCCGTCAGTACGAACAGTGAATGGCTAAACCCGCGATGCTCCGTGACATTGGCAATGGCGTCGCCATAATCCAGCGCGACGTCCAGATCGGGCAGGGTGCCTAGCAGCGCACCGATCAGAATGGCCTTGCGGCCCAGGCGCTTACCTAACACGGCACCACCTACCGCTGCGCCAAGCGCCGCTTGCGTAATCGAATCCACAGACCTCTCCTCGACGTGCTGATAGCGAATCGTGATTGTCACTGAAGAGTGACACACTAGATGAACAGCCGTGACGCCATTATACAACGTGTCTACTTTCTATTTTACTGTCGCACTATTGTCTATGTTTTAATGGTGCTACGTGACCGGCTCGGCACCGCACTCGGCGGTAGCACGGGATATAATTACCATTCTTCAATGAAGAGGAAATGACATGCAGTTTTTACACACCATGGTACGTGTCAGCGACTTAGACGCCTCGCTTCACTTTTATTGTGACCTGCTCGGCCTGAAAGAAGTGCGCCGCAAAGAGAACGAAAAGGGCCGTTTTACGCTGGTGTTCCTGGCGGCTCCTGAAGATGAAGCGCGCTCCGAGCGCCTCACGGCCCCTGAGCTTGAGCTGACCTACAACTGGGACCCAGAGGAGTACACTGGCGGTCGTAATTTTGGACACCTAGCCTACCGTGTCGACGACATTTACGCCCTTTGCCAGCATCTGCAGGATAACGGCGTCACCATCAACCGCCCGCCCCGCGATGGTCACATGGCCTTCGTGAAATCGCCAGACGGTATCTCCGTGGAGCTGCTGCAAAAAGGCGATGCGTTGGCCCCCCAGGAGCCCTGGGCTTCCATGGAAAACAGCGGTAGCTGGTAAAACTACTCTCGGTGGCGCTCTTTATAGATGTCGCCACTGAACTCCATATGGAGTTCAACCACCTCGCCATAGGGGTTCATTGCGCGTAGCTCCACATGGCGAGGCTTGTACTCGACGCCGCCCAGCGGTTGATAACCCGCCTGCTCGGCGCGCTGCATAAAAAAAGCATCACTATTAGGCCGCTCGGTGAGCGGAGGCGCGGAGATTGGGACGGAGCGGTTCAAGCGGTCGCCGGGTAAGCGAGACGCGTAGGGCTCCTCCACTTCTACGAGCGTTTCACCGATCAACAGCCAGCGAGCCTGCATGCGCTGGCCCGTCGGCAGGCCAAACACACCGATCTCATCACCCGCTGTCGCAGTGAGTGCTGAACGCCCCTCCGGCCAGGTATCGACTAAGACGCGACCGCTCTCATCTTCAAGAATGAAGCTATTACCGAACCGCTCGCTAATGCGGCCTTTCAAGTAAACCCCCGCGCTTTGCGCAGTGGCAATCGGGGTGGCGGGCGTCTCCAGAGACGGTGGTGCCGCAAGCACCGGTAAGCCCAGCAGCGGCAGCGTGAGTGTACACAGCAACAAGCCGCGCATCGTGTTCACCCAGGGTAACCAAACACGCCGCTTTAGCAGTACGATAGAGAAAATCATAGGTCGGGCCTCACTTAGCGCCAATGTGTCGAGTATACGAGCTTAAAGCTGACGGTAACTTGAATGGCTCGTTTGTTCAGTCAAGGTTAAGGCGCTTCCCGTTATAGTGTTGGATTACTCTTAGAGTATGGCGTTTGCCAGGAGTCTTTTATGAACAGTGGCCATCGTGGCAGCGTGCTTCGCTGCGCCCTGCTGAGCACACTCTTGTTCGTCAGCGTTCCTACGCCGGGGGTCGCTCAATCCGCCCTGACGGTGGATGACGCCATCGCCGTGGTACAGCAGCGCTATGAGGGCGAACTACTCGATATCGAAATGAAAAGCGGACGTGGCTGGGAAAATAGCGAGCAGGTGTATGAGCTGCGTCTGCTGACGGCCCAAGGCAACGTACTCAAAATTCGCATTGCCCGCGAAGATGGTCGTTTTCTAGAAATTGACGGCAGGGGCCAAATTGAGGCGCGTTTGCCGCCTACCAGCGATAACGGCGGAGCCTAATAATGCGAGTGTTAGTGGTAGAAGATGAGCAGCATCTCGCGGCTCAAATGCGTGAAGCGCTTGAGGGTAATGGTTTCGTCGTCGATGTCGTCAACGACGGTAACGAAGCCGTGTACATGGGCAATCACGAGACCTATGACGCGGCGGTGCTGGATCTGGGTCTGCCTGGGCGGGATGGCTTAAGTGTTCTGCACGATTGGCGACAACATGGCCGCACGCTACCGGTGGTGATTTTGACCGCCAGGGATGGCTGGAGTGAGAAGGTGCAGGGGTTCCGCGCCGGGGCGGATGACTACGTCACCAAACCCTTTCGCATGGAGGAGATTATCATGCGGCTGCGTGCGCTGATTCGCCGTGCGTCGGGCCACGCTGATGTGATGATCCGCAGCGGCGAGCTAGAGTATGACACTCAGCTAGGTACCTTCCATCTCGCTGGCCTGCCGTTAAAACTCACCGCCTTTGAACATCAGCTACTCGTGTATCTGATTCATAACGCTGAGCGGGTGGTCAGCCGTACCGAGCTCTCCGAACATCTCTACTCTTACGATAACGATCGTGACCATAACTCCCTCGAAGTGATCATCAGTCGGTTGCGGCGCAAAGTGGGGGCAGAGCGTATCGAAACCCTGCGTGGTCAGGGGTATCGGCTGTGCGACCGCTCGTGAAACTCTCACTGCGAGCGCGTCTGCTAGGATCCGCTGGCCTATGGAGTGCCATTGCGTTAGTGGGCGTGGGGCTATTTATCTACTGGCTGTTCAAAGATCACGCCGAGCGCACCTTTGACGCCCGACTGGACGCCAACCTACTGGGGCTGATGGCCTCTGTAGAGTTCAATGAGCAGGGTCAGTTGATCAAAACCCGTGATATTGGCGGCCCTCAGTTCGATCGCGCCTACTCGGGTTGGTATTGGCAAATTGCCCACGACGATGAGGTGCTGATTGCCTCGCGTTCGCTGCTGAATGCCAGCCTGCCCGCGCTGACCAGCGATGTTTCTCAGGCGCTGGCGCTCACCGGGCCAGAGGGCGAAGCGCTACGCGCCCGAGGCCGTCACTTCTCAGCCCCAGGCAGCGGCCCGCCGTTGAGTATCACCGTGGCCGGCCCACAAAACGAAATTGATGATGCCCTGTCGCGCATCGTCCTTCCTTTAGTGGCTTCGCTGGCGCTGCTGGGAATCGGGCTAGCGGTGGCGGTGTGGTGGCAAGTTCGCTGGGGGTTAAAGCCGCTCACCCGGCTGCGTCGCGACCTTCTTGCGGTACGCCAGGGGTACCCGCGAACAGTTAGCCCACGCCACGGTGGAAGAGCTACAGCCGCTGGTGGATGAGATCAATGCGCTGGTGACCCATAACCGAGAGGTGATTGCTCGCAGTCGTCAACACGTGGGCAACTTAGCTCACGGCCTCAAAACGCCCCTCGCCATGTTAGCCAACAGCCTATCGGCTCAGCAGACACACGACGCCACCACCGAGGAGGCATTGTCGCGTCTGCAGCGCTTGGTCGACCACCATTTGCGCCGCGCTCGGGCCGTCGGTGCGGGTTACCACATGGGCGAGCGCACCCCGGTAGCAGCCACGCTAGAGGGGCTAGTGAGCGTGATGCGCCATGTATACGCCCGCGGCCCCGCACCACTCCATATCAGCGTTCATTGCGATGATGCGTTAGCGTTTCGAGGTGAGTCCCAGGATCTCGATGAGCTGTTGGGCAACCTGCTGGATAACGCCTGCAAGTGGGCGCGTCAGCAGGTGATGATCGAGGTATGCCTGGTATCGCCAGAGCAGTTGACCGTGGTGATTAGCGATGACGGCCCGGGTATGCCCGAACCCCAGCGGCTAAAAGCCGTGGAGCGAGGCGAGCGCTTCGATGAATCGACCCCGGGCGATGGCTTGGGGCTTGCCATTGTGCAGGATCTGGCGCGGCTTTACGGGGGGCACCTGGCGCTTGCCGCCAACTCGCCCAGCGGGTTACGCGTCGAGCTGACGCTACCCGCCGCCGAAAGGCCGCCCAAGGGCGACCTTTCAGGTACATCGTAACGCCAAAAGAGCGGTGAGTTTATTCAGCGGGCCACGCGGGGAGGCGTTTTTCGCGGTAAACGTCGCCGCGGTAGTCCACATGCAGTATGACCTGCTCTTCGGCGTCATTCTGCGCCATCCACTCCATATGGCGGCCCTTGAAGTCGACCAGGGCGGCATTACGGTAGCCCTGGTCGCTCAGCGCGTTCTCCACGTCACTCTGCTCTAGGTTCGACAGGCTCTCATCACGGTGAGGCCGGTCATGCCCAGGACGTTTGATGTGCCATTCCAGTAACTCACCGTCCGGTGAGAAGAGGCTGTGAACGTCGTAGCCTTCCTCATTAACGCTAGTAATGCGATAGACGTCGTCGCGGCGCTTCAGCTCCACCATTTCACCAAAGCCCTGTGCTTCAAGCTGGCGCTGTAGATTTTCGACATTGGGTGCTACGACGCGTCTTTGTGGCTGCTCACCGTTGCCTGGCTCATCTGCCGAGCCGCGCAGCGACGCGGCGGTGACGGTATCGCCTTCCAAGCGGCCTTCCACCATAATATCGTCGCCTATTTGGAAGCGCTCGCCGCTGTTGCCTCGCGGGCGAACCAGCAGACGACGGTCGCCTTCATCGACCACGAGCAGGTCATTGAAGCATTCGACCACTTCGCCGTTGATGCGCACCTCTTCCTGCGCCGCCAGCGGAGCGGAGAGGGCAAGGGTGCAGATGGCAGCAGCCAGGGCTTTTAATGGAGTCGGTTGCATAGTGGTTTCCTCTTGTTGGCAAGTTGGGGCAAGCTTGTGAAGAGTTAGCCCCGCAAGTGACAATGCCAAGCCTACGCAACCGCTGCTGAACCGAGACTAAATCATCGGTTCAAGTTTGATTCAGGATTAACGAGCTAATCGGATAAGGGAGTCGATATGAAACCAAAGGGCATAAAGGGATGGCTAGCCGCGCTAAGCATGGTCACGCTGGCGGGCTGCAGCAGCGCACCGCAGCAAGAGCGAATCGACGCGCCGCAAGGCGGCACGCTCTCTGGGCCAGTGGTCGAGCAGCGCTGGAACTTGCTGTTGGTAGGGACCGATGAACGGCTATCAATGCCCGAGACGCCGTTTTTCCGCATCGGCCGCGACGGCAAGGTTAGCGGCTCGGATGGCTGCAACCAGTTCACCGGCAAGGTGAGCCTGGGCGAAAGCCAGCGCATTGAGTTCAGCGAACTGGCCTCCACCCGAATGGCCTGCCCCAATATGGAAGACGCCAAGCGGGTCACCGATATGCTGGATACCGCGTATCGTTACTTGATCGACCACGACCGTTTGGTGTTCTTCGGACCGGATAGCCGTGTGCTCGGCGGCTGGCGGGAAGCTAACTAAGCCGCTATCGGCTTAGTCATTAAAAGGCGGATTGAAGCGAGCGATAAAGCGCGCATCAATCCGCTTTTTCCATTGCCATACCCAGCGCCCCGAAAAGCCAATCGCTCCACGGCTGGCAATGGCGTGACCGTCGCCGGTGCCAATCAGTGCCAGCACGCGACGCGGAGGCTGCCACGAGGTGAGCTGTTTGCCGTGACAGGCAGCCCGTAAATTCTCTGCCAATACGGGCCCCATGCGCACCGCATAAACGCCTGCCTTAGGCAGCGGTGACGAGCGCAGCGCAGCGCAGTCGCCAGCGGCAAAGATGCCCGGTTGGCCGATGACCTCAAGTGACGTATCCACCGGGATAAAGCCTTGCTCATCCAACGGCAGCGCCGTTTGCTGCAGCCACGTTTGGCCCACGGCTCCGGTCGCCCAGAGCACGATATCCGCGGCGATGTGGTTGCCGGTGTCGGTTTGCACGCCGCCGGGTACCAAGGCGTGCCCTCGCACGCCTGTATGGACGCGCACGCCCGCACGTGTGAGCGCTCGCGCCGTTAACCAGCGGGGCAGCCAGCCAGCGCCGGGCAGCAGCGTTTTGGCGGCGCTGATCAGCTCGCCTTGCCAGTGAATGTCCGGGCGCTGCTGGCGAAGCTGCGCCAAGACGCTCATCAGCGTCTCGCAGCCTGCTGCGCCGCCGCCTACGCTCACAACGTTCTGATGCGCTCCTGCTGGCAGTTTGGCCACCTCTTCGCGTAATGCTTGCCAACGGTGGTGCAACGAGCTGAGCGGGCGCATGGCCAGCAGCGTGGGCAGCGTATTCTCCTCAATACCTTTTGGCCCGATCGCCTCATCGCTTTGCGGGGCAATAACTTGCGGTAACGCGAGCGTCGAGCCGACGTTGAAGGAGGCCACGTCAAACGCAATCACGCTGCCATCCGCCAGCGTTACCTGACGCTCGCTCGTGCATAACGCCACAGCTGGAGATGCAATAAGGCGAGCCCCTGCCCGCAGGCAGAGCGCCGCGATATCCATCTGAGTTTCCCGCAGCGTGCACTCCCCAGAAAGCCACGCAGGCACGCTGCCCGAGTAGGCGGCAAATGGGTTGTCACTTACGACGGTGATCGACACCGCTTTATCCGGGCGCTGAGCAAACGCCTCCAGCACGAAGGCGTGGGCGTGACCCGCGCCGATGAGCAGTAGCTGCCGTGTCATTGGCCCTCACCGCGCCGCCAGCTAAAGTACTTCTGCAGCAGTGCCAGCACTCGTTCTGGCTTATGGGCGTTTTTCCAAACGCCTGCGGTGGCTTTGGCGGCTTCGCCTAGTGTGGGGTAGGGGTGAATGGTGCCGAGCAGTTTATTCAGCCCCAGCCCGTGCTTCATGGCGATGGTAAACTCACCCAGCCACTCCCCTGCGTTCTCCGCGACGATCGTCGCCCCCAGAATTTTGTCTTTGCCGGGCACGGTAAGCACTTTGATAAAGCCTTCGGGCGCGCCTTCGGCAATGGCGCGGTCGCTTTCGCTCATGACGTAGCGGGTCACTTCAAAGGCGACACCTTTCGCGGTGGCCTCTTTTTCGTTGAGACCCACTCGCGCTACTTCCGGCTGCACGTAGGTAACGGCAGGCATAAAGCGGTAGTCCACCGCGAAGCTTTTCAGCTCGCCAAACAGCGCATTCACGGCGGCGTGCCACGCCTGATGGGCGGCCGCGTGGGTAAGTTGGTAGGGGCCCGCTAAGTCGCCGCAGGCCCAGATGTTAGGCAGGCGCGTTTGCAGCCGCTCGTTGAGGGCCAGCGTGCCGCCGTCGGTGGTGGTAATCCCTAGCGCCTCCAGTCCTAACCCTTCCACGTTGGCCTGACGGCCCGCGCTCACCAGTAGATAATCAAACGCTAGGGTGCTGCGCTCACCCAAGTGTTCAATAACAAGCTGATGCTCCCCGTCGACTTGGTTTACCTCCAGCGCTTTCGCGCCGGTCATCACCGTCACGCCCTCTTGAGTGAGCGTACGCTCTACGTGCTCGCCAACTTCATTATCTTCCCGGCCCAGCAATTGCGGCGCGCCCTCTACCAAGACGACATGGCTACCTAAGCGGGCAAAACTTTGGCTCAGTTCGCAGCCAATCGCACCGCCACCCAGCACCACCAGCCGTTTGGGCAGCTCTGTGAGCGACCAGAGGTTTTCAGAGGTGAGCAGCGGCGCGTGCTCGATGCCGGGCAAGGGCGGCACGCGAGGGCGCGCTCCGGTGGCCAGCACGATATGGCGAGCGGTGAGGGTTTGATCGCCCACGCGAATTTCCCATGGTGAAACGAGGGTGGCGTGCTCTTGATACACCTCCACGCCGAGCTTGGTGTAGCGCTCGACGCTGTCGTGGGGCTCGATATCGCGGATGGCCTGATGCACATGCCCCATCACCTTGGCGA
The DNA here is from genome assembly GCF_024158645.1 of Halomonas sp. 707B3. NCBI lineage: Bacteria > Pseudomonadati > Pseudomonadota > Gammaproteobacteria > Oceanospirillales > Halomonadaceae > Halomonas > Halomonas sp. 707B3. The sequence goes on along the minus strand of NZ_JAMZBE010000012.1, from coordinate 9,338 downwards.
AATCCACGCTGGGCTCGCTGGCGCTCACGCCAAAGCGGTCTGCTGTGCGAATTTCATGGGCCGCGCGGGCAGCCCGAATCAAGGCTTTGGAAGGCACGCAGCCAGTGTTAAGGCAGTCGCCGCCCATCTTGTGCTTTTCGATGAGAGCCACCTTGGCTTTCACGGCGCTGGCGATATAGCTGGTCACCAGCCCCGCCGAGCCGCCGCCAATCACCACGATGTCGTAGTCAAAACGGCTAGGGCGAGTGAAGCCTTTGTAGGCGTTGCGCTTTTGCACCATCAGTGCAATGCGCCGGGCCACCCAGGGGAACACCGCCAGCAGCGCAAACGAGGCGATGAGCCCAGGCGAGATAATGCCGCTCAGGCTTTCCAGCTCGCCGAGCTGGCCGCCCGCATTCACGTACACCGCCGTGCCGGGCAGCATCCCGAGCTGGCTCACCCAGTAAAACGTGGTGGTTTTAATCCGCGTTAGCCCCATCACCAGGTTGATCATGAAAAACGGGAAAATGGGCACCAAACGCAGGGTGAACAGATAAAACGCGCCATCTTTCTCGACGCCCCGGTTCACCGTGTGGAACTGGCGGGGAAAGCGTTTTTCGATGGGCTGACGAAACAAAAAGCGTGAGAGTAGAAAGGCGAGCGTCGCGCCGATGGCGCTGGCAAATGAGATGATCACTAGCCCCCAGCCCAACCCAAACAGCGCGCCGCCTAGCAGCGTTAACAGCGACGCGCCGGGCAGCGAGAGTGCAGCCATCGCCACATACACCGCAAAGAAAATGCCCGCCACCTGCCAGGGCGACTGCTGGAACGCTGCCTGAAAATCGCTGCGGTAGGCCTGCAGGGTATCCAGAGTGAAGAACGTATGGGCGCCGCTAACGTAGAAGCCAATCACGGCCAGTAGCAGTAGGGCAAACATCAGCAGGCGCTGACGGTTCATGGCAGGCTCCTTGGAAAAGGTGTTCGTACTCAGTGCTAAAACGGAACGTTTCCTTACACGCTGGCGTGACGCAACTGCTGCCAGCGCTGCCAATCTTCGGGGCGGTCGATGTCCCACATGGTATCTGGGTAGGCGGCTTCCAGGCCCAGCGCCGCCAGGCGCGCTTGCGTCACGCTCAATACCTGTTCGGTGCCCCAGGGAATGTCTTCAAACAGGCTGGGGTGATCCTGGTGGCTGCCAATCAGCCCGTAGCCGCCATCCTCAGCCGGTAGAATTACCACGGCAAAGGTGCTCAAGGCTGCTCGGCAGCGTTTGAGCATGGCGCTGGTAATGCTGGGGCAGTCGGTGCCCATCACCATGGCGGGGCCGTCGGTGCTGTTCAGTGCATGGCGAACGCGCCTGCCCACATCGCCCTGCTCTTGGGCGGCCAAGGCCATGCCGTGTTGGGCCTGAAGCTCTAAAAATAGCGGGTGGTGGTGGTCTAACGAGGTCCACAGCGTGACATTCTCCGCCCCCAGCGCTTCGCAGCCGGTGGCAACACAGTGGCGCACCATGGCGGCGTGGGCTTCGGCGGCGCCCTCTGCGCCCAAGCAGGGGATCAAACGCGTCTTGGCCTGCCCCGGCAGCGGCGCTTTGGCCAGCAGGTGCAGGTGGGGCGCGGCGAGCTTAACGTGCATCGCGGTACTCCTTAGCCAATTGAGTGGCGCTGACACCGCGCCAATAGCGGTAGCGTAGCCGCCACATGAGGCGAATGGTGGGCCAAGCGCCGAACTCGTCCCAGCGCCTGCCCGAGCTTATCACCTTCTGGCGCAGGCAGGCGGGGGGCGAATGCGCCTTCAGGCGTTTGCTGAGTTCGATGTCTTCCATCAGCGGCTGATTGGGAAAACCGCCCAGCGCGCAAAACGTATCGCGGCGCACAAAGATGCCTTGGTCGCCGGTCGCGATACCGCTAATCCGCGAGCGCAGGTTCATCAAGCTCGCGACCACCGGCAGCCAATGGCTTCGCCCCGCGAGCTGAATATCGAATCGCCCCCAAGCGTGTTGGGCCAGCGCCTTTTGTAGATCTACCACCGCACGCTGCTCTTCGCCGGGGGGCAGTTGGGTATCGGCATGCAAAAAAAGCAGCGCCGGGGCGTGGGCGTGCTGCGCACCCAGGTTCATTTGCCGTGCTCGTCCGGGGGCGCTGCTGAGTACCGCATCGGCCAGCGGTGCTGCGAGGGCCACGCTGGCATCGGTGCTGCCACCATCCACGACGAGGAGTTGAACGCCTGAGGCGCGCAGCGGTTGCAGCCGCGTGAGCGTTGCCTGAATACCCGCTGCCTCATTGAGCATGGGAATGATGATGCTCAGGGACGCAGGCGCGGGGTGTGGATCAGCCAAGGGCAATGATCGGCCCTCCTGCAGCGGTGGCATCGGCTTCGTCATGGGTAACGAGCAGGGCAGGCAGGCCCGCCTCCCGCAGTTGGCCGAAGACCAGGGCGCGCATCTCTTGGCGCAGCGCCGTATCGAGTTTGGAGAAGGGTTCATCCAGCAGCACGGCGCGGGGCTGGGAGAGCAGCAAACGCATCAACGCCACCCTAGCCTGCTGCCCGCCAGAGAGCGTGGCCGGGTCGCGGGCTTCAAACCCCGCAAGTCCTACCTGCTCGAGCGCTTTGGCAATCTGTGCGCTCTTTTGCGAGCTTCGATGGGGCAGGCCAAAACGCAGGTTGCCGCCGACGCTCAAGTGGGGAAACAGCAGCGGGTCTTGAAACAGCAGGCCAACGCCGCGCTGCTCGGCGGGCAGGCTGAGTACGTCGGTGTCGCCAAGGCGAACCTGCCCTTGGGCGGTGAACGTGCTCTGTAAAAAGCCGGCGATAAAGGCCAGCAGTGTCGATTTGCCGGAACCCGAGGGGCCCATCACGGTGAGCACGTCGCCGGGGGCCACCGTGGCGTCCACATGCAGTAGCGGGCGGCCAGCTAAGTGAATGCTTACTTGCTCTAGGGTCAGGGCATTGGCAGCGTTATTCACGGGGTTCCTTATCCACAGGGCGTCTTAACCTTGGCGTTGAACGTTGAGAGGGGCACGGCGTGGAGCGCCTAGCCACCGGGGCAGGGCGACGGCGGCCATAAAGCCTACAAGCGGCAGGCCCGCTTGCACCAGCGCCCACACGCCGATTAAGCGGCGGTTTCCTCCAGAGGCCAGCGCCACGGCTTCAGTGGTCACTGTTGGTACTCTGCCTGCGCCTAATAGTTGGGTGGGTAAATATTGGCCAATACTCACCGCCAAACCCACCGCCACGGCGGTAAGCAGCGGGGCGAGTAGGAGCGGCAGCCGCACGCGCCAAAACGCCCGGCGGCGCGAGACGCCCAGCGACTGCGCAATGTAGAGCCAGCGAGGATCTAAGCGGCGGTAGGCCTCGGCTAGCGAGAGATACACATAAGGCAGCACGAACAGCAGGTGGCCCGCCACCACCAGCGCCAGCTGGGGGCGAATGCCCAGGCGCTCGGCGGCCACCACTAAGCCATATAAAAATGCGATTTGCGGCACCAGCAGCGGCAAGTAGAGCAGCCAGAGCGAACGGGTAGGGTGAATCTGCTGGCGCTGCTCGTTTTCAAGAGTGGCGACGACCAACACGGCCGCCAAGCCGGTCGAGAGCAGCGCAACCAGCGCGGTATTCACCAGCGGCCCGGCCAGCATGTCGGCGCTGCGCTGCCAGTGGTCGAAGGTAAACGACTGCGGCAGCAGCTCAGGAAAACGCCAAAACCCGGCCACCGAGAAAAGCCCTAACCCGATCAGCGCGGCCAGCGCGGCTAGGCTTGCCAGGGTTAGCCCCGCTCGGCCTGTTACGGTGAAGAGGGCCTCTCCCCGCTGCCGGTCGCCGTTGGTCAGCCAGCGCTGGCTAAGCCTGCGGGCTAGCTGCTCTAACAGCCACCAGCTCAGCAGTGCGGCCAGCGTCACGCCCAGTTGCAGCACCGCGGCGGCAGATGCCATAAAGCGGTGGGTGATGTCCGGGTCGCTAAACCAGCCAAGAATCGAGACGCTCAAGGTGGGCGGCAAGCGTGGCCCCAAAATCAGCGCCATATCCACCACCGACGTGGCGTAGGCAATGACCGCGTAGATGGGTAGGCGTATCAATGGATAGAGCGAAGGAAGCACTACTTTGAGCCAGGCAAGCGTGGGCGAATAGCCCAGCGACCGCGCCAGTCGCAGGCGCTGTTCCGCCTGTAATTGGGGCAGCGCCGCCAGGCTCATCAACAAGAGAAACGGGGCTTCTTTGAGTACCAGGCCAAAGGTGAGCGCCAACCCCCAGGGGTCGTTGACGATCAGCGCATCTGGGGGTGCTTCCCAGCCGGAGAGCCAAGGGGAGATGAGCCGTGCCATCAGCCCGGAAGGCGCGATCAAGAACGCAAAGCCGAACGCCACCGCCGCGTGGGGGATCGCCAGCAGGGGCGATACCAAGCGGCGTAGGCTGCGGTCCAGCCAAGTGCCTTGGCTGGCGGCTAAAAACAGCACGACGATCAGCAGCGCCAGCGCCGTACTGGCCAAGCCGCTGGCAAAACTCACCGCCACCGAGCGGCCAAGCCCCGGCTGGGCGAACAGCATTTGCCAAGCGGAGAGATTGGCCTGCTCGCTCCCCAGTACCGGCAGGTAGCCAAACGCAGGCAGCAGCACCATGCCAAGCCCTGCGGTGACGGGCATCACCAGCAGGGCAATGATCACAATAGGCGCTAGCCGCAGCATGGTTCAGTGAGTCGCATGCGGGTGTAAGTCGTGCGTTTAGTTGACACCGTAACGCTCAAGCCAAGCATCCTGTAGGGCGTTCATCCAACTGGGGTGGGGTTCGGCGAGGGTTTGCGAGAGCGCATCGGCGGGCAGCGCTGCTGGGTGGCTCTCGCCCTGCTCGAAGAGCGCTTGGTCGCTCGGCTCAAGCTGCTGGATCGCTAACACGCTGCGGTCGCCCCACATGCTGAGCGACTGCTTCTGGGCTTGCGCTTCCGGGGAGAGCAGGAAGTTGGCTAGCGCCATTGCACCCGCTTTATGGGGTGAGTTGTAGGGAATCGCCACGAAGTGCACATTGCCCAGGGTGCCGCCTTCCAGCACATAGCTACGCACGCTTTCCGGCAGCTCATACTCCATCACCGCCACGGCGGCATCGGTGGGGTAGAACGAGAAAGCGAGGCTGAGTTCGCCGTCGCTCATTAGCGTACGAAGGTTGGGGCCGGATTCGGGAAAGCTACGGCCGCTGCGCCATAAATGTGGGTGAAGCTCGTCCAAGTAAGCCCACAGCGGTGCGGTGATCTCCTCGAAATCGGCGTCTTCGACCGGCGCGTAAAGCGCTTCATCTTGATCGGTCAGTTCGATCAGTGCCTGCTTGAGGAACGTGCTGCCAGTGAAATCGGGGATACGCGGATAGCTGAACTGGCCGGGATGCTCTTTGGCCCAGGCGAGTAGTGCCTCAATGCTTTGAGGCGGCGTGTCGGTTTGGGCACTGTCGTAGTAGAAGGTGATTTGCGCCTTGCCCCAGGGGGACTCGTAGCCCTCGGTGGGCAGGGTGAAGTCGGTGACGACTTCGAGATTCTCGTCAGGATAGGTGAGGGCGAAGTTCGGCAGCGATTCCGCAAAAGGCCCAAACAGCAGGTCTTGCTCGCGCATGGCGGCGAAGTTTTCGCCGTTGATCCAAATCAAGTCGATGCTGCCCTCGCTGTCGTTACCCGCCTGCTGCTCACCCAGCACCCGCGCCACGGCGCTGCTGGTATCGTCGAGTTTCACGTGCTCCACGCGAACGCCATAGCTCTCCTGCATCTGCTCTGCGACCCAGGCAATGTAGCGATTGGTGCGTGCATCGCCGCCCCAGGCATTCCAGTACACGGTTTGGCCATTGGCGGCGTCCAGTACGCTCTCCCACTCTTGCGGGTCGGGAGCGGCGACCGCAGGGGCGGTGAAGGTGACTAGAGCAAGCGCCACGGCGGTGGCCAGAGCAGAGCGTGGTTTCATCGCACACCTCATTAAATCAGTTGGTTATAGAGCGGTTTGTAGGCACTGAAGTTCACTGTGGACGTGTTCGATAATGGGCAGCGAGAGGTAGTGCTCGACACGGTCGCGCACGTGGTCGATCACGACCGCATCGGTCAGCTCGGCCGACCAATCCTCGCCCCGGCGCTCGTCATCCTGGCGATGCAGGTGCTGAGCGCGCCACTTGGCACACCAGGTGAGCGACCACAGCCAGGTGGCGCGTCGGCAAGCAATCAGCGTATCGACACTTGGCAACGTAATCTCAGGCGCTGTGGCCATCGCAGCCTGCCAGCGACGATAGAACCCAACGACATCATCCAGGCTGAGTACCGCTTGGCTGTTGAGGTCCCAAGTGGTCGAGGTGTAGAGCGAGGTGTGGGCCAAATCGATGCCCGGCAGGCCATAGCGACACTTCTCGAGATCCACCAGCACCGCCCGGCCATCGTCGGTGATTAAAAAGTTGCCGGGGTGCGTATCGAAGCTGATCAGCGTAGGAGCGGCGTCGTCCAGCGTGCGGGGCAGTAAATCCAGCTCCTGCTGAATACGCAGGTGAATGCCGCTGGGAAGCTGGGCATCGCTCAACCACTGGGCCTGCTGAGACACTTCCTCCACCATGGCCTGCCAAGGTGATTTGGGGGCCAGCAGCGGCGGGCGTTGGCGAGGCAGCGGCTGGCGGTGCAGGCTGGCGAGTGTGTCGGCAATGGCAGGCAGGTCCTGGGGGAGTTCGGCCAAGCGTCCGCGAATCGCCTCGACCAGCAGCGCGCCGCGTGGCACCGCTTCGCTGGGCGGCAGTACACCGTGTAGGCGTGGCGTGTGCCCGCCTTGGCTGGCCCGTTCGTAGCAGGCGGCCTGATACGTCAAGTTTTCCGCTGGCGGCAGGTTCATCTGGCTCTGCTTGGGCAGTCGCGCCACCCAGTCGTCCCCTTCGCGGTGAATCCACACGTGGTCATGGGCCAGGCCGGTATCGGCCATGGGCGACAGCGATTGGTAGTCGATCTCCGCTTGCTGCAGGGTCGTGTCTAATGCCTGCAGTTGAGCCTCAGAGAGTGTGGACATAGCGCATTCCGTAGTGTGAGAAACGGTAGCCGAATTAACGATGGCTGAACCTTTGGTGTTGCCATTCAGTGGCAGAATCATGACCAACCTTACACGGTTCATCATAAAAAACGATGACGCTGCGCGCAGCGGCTGGGATTGCGAAGCGCATTAACGACAACGGCACCCCAGGGGGTGCCGTTGAACTACTGCCGTTAGCGCTGACTTACATTGCGGCGATCTTCGCCTGCTGCTCTTCGAGTAGCTTTTTGGCGGACTGGAATTCCGCCAGTTTGCCGCGCTCTTTCTCGATCACGGCGTCGGGGGCTTTGGCGATAAAGCCTTCATTGCCCAGCTTCTTCTCGATGCCACCGATGAGCTTGTCCTGTTTCTCGATCTCTTTGGCGAGGCGAGCAAGCTCCGCGTCTTTATCGATCAGGTCCGCCATCGGCACCAGGACTTCCATATCGCCGACCAGCTGCGTGGCTGAAAGCGGGGCGTCTTCTGGGTTGGCTAGCCACGTCACGCTTTCCAGTTTCGCTAGCTTGGCCAGGAAGCGGCGGTTCTGTTCCAGGCGCTCGGCATCTTCGGGCTGGCCTTTGGTCAGCAGCACATCCAGCGGCTTACCGGGGGCGATGTTCATCTCGGCGCGGATGTTGCGCACCGCGATGATCACGCCTTTCAGCCACTCGATGTCGCGGGTGGCCTGCTCGTCGATCTTGCTCTCGTCGGCTTCCGGCCACGCTTGATGCATGATGGAGGCATCGTCGCCCACATAGGTGCCCGCCAGCGGTGCCACGCGCTGCCAAATCTCTTCAGAGATATAGGGCATCATCGGGTGAGCCAGGCGCAGAATGGTTTCTAGTACCCGCACCAGGGTGCGGCGGGTGCCGCGTTTGGCTTCGGCGCTGGCCGCTTCGTCCCACAGGACCGGCTTGGAAAGTTCCAGGTACCAGTCGCAGTACTCGTTCCAAACGAACTCGTACAGCGCTTGGGACGCGTGGTCGAAGCGGTACTCGTCCATGGCCTTGGTGACTTGCGCTTCGGTTTTCTGTAGCTGGGAGATGATCCAGCGATCGGCTAGCGACAGCTCCACCTCTTCGCCGCTGGTGCCGCAATCTTCGCCTTCGGCATTCATCAGCACATAGCGCGAGGCGTTCCACAGCTTGTTGCAGAAGTTGCGGTAGCCGTCCAGGCGGTTCATATCAAACTTGATATCGCGCCCGGTGGTGGCCTGGGAAAGGAACGTAAAGCGCAGCGCATCGGTGCCGTGGGGCTCGATGCCGTCTTTAAATTCTTCTTTGGTGGCTTTGGCAATCGCTTTGGCCTGCTTGGGCTGCATCATGTTGCCGGTGCGTTTTTCCAGCAGGTCATCCAGCGTGATGCCATCGATCAGGTCGATAGGGTCCAGCACGTTGCCCTTGGATTTGGACATCTTCTGACCCTGGCCGTCGCGCACCAGGCCATGTACGTAAACGGTTTTGAAGGGCACTTCGCCAGTGAATTTCAGCGTCATCATGATCATCCGGGCGACCCAGAAGAAGATGATGTCAAACCCCGTTACCAGTACGCTGGAGGGGTGGAAGGTTTCCAGCTCCGGGGTTTTTTCCGGCCAGCCCAGGGTGCCAAATGTCCACAGGCCCGAGCTGAACCAGGTGTCCAGCACGTCTTCGTCTTGGGTCAGCGCCACGTCAGCGCCCAGGCCATGCTTCTCGCGGGCTTCCTCTTCGCTTCTGGCCACGTAAACATTGCCGTCGGCGTCGTACCAAGCCGGAATGCGGTGGCCCCACCACAGCTGGCGAGAAATACACCAGTCCTGCAGGTCGCGCATCCAGGCGAAGTACATGTTCTCGTAGTTCTTTGGCACGAACTGAATGTCGCCGTTCTCCACCGCCTCGATGGCGGGCTTGGCGAGGCTCTCTACGGCCACGAACCACTGATCAGTGAGCAGCGGCTCGATGACATCGCCGGAGCGGTCGCCGTAGGGCAGGGTGTTGTTAACGCTCTCTACCTGCACCAGCAGGCCGAGGGCATCCATATCGGCGACGATCTGCTTGCGTGCTTCGAAACGATCCAAGCCCGCGTATTTGGCCGGCAGGCTGGCGTCTTCATCGGGCTGCGGCTGACCTTTTAGGTCGAAGATTTCCGCCTGTTCAAGAATCGTCGCATCTTTGGTGAAGACGTTGATCAGCAGATGGTTCTGGCGCTTGCCGACTTCGTAGTCGTTGAAGTCGTGGGCCGGGGTGATCTTCACGCAGCCGGAGCCTTTCTCCATATCGGCGTGCTCGTCCGCCACGATAGGAATACGGCGACCCACCAGCGGCAGTTCGATGAATTTGCCCACCAAGGAGGCGTAGCGCGGGTCTTCCGGGT